>CALARO010000070.1 GCA_937888935.1 uncultured Clostridia bacterium | reverse complement strand
GAAGGCTATATTATTGCATTATTTCAAAGTTCCCCAACACCGAGCGCGCTTCAAAAGCGAGCAGTACAAGGCGAGCGAGCATTTTGCGCCGCGAGTTTACTATGCGTAAACGAGCAGGCAAAAGCGCAGCTCAACACGGTAATGCGACGCTTTTCAGGCGCGCGCCCCAAGGGGAAGGCTAAATTATTGCCTATTTATTGCCCATCATACTTTGCAATTCCGCCATAAACGAAGATATATCTTTAAACGAGCGGTACACCGAAGCGTAGCGCACGTAAGCCACTTCGTCCGTCTTTTTCAGGCGATCCATCACCATTTCGCCGATCTGCTTCGAAGTGATTTCGCTTTCCATACTGTTGTACACCTGCTTCGAAATGTCCGCCACAATGTCGTCGATCGTCGCCATCGGCACGGGTCGTTTTTCGCACGATTTAATAATGCCGTTGCGGATCTTTTCCGCGTTGAACGCCTGCCGCGTGCCGTTGTTTTTCACCACGAGAACGGGCGTAACTTCAATCGTTTCATACGTGGTAAACCGTCTGCCGCACCCTACGCACTCTCTGCGGCGGCGAATGGTGCGCGCGTCGTCGGAAGATCTCGAATCCACCACTTTGCTTTCCGTGCAACTGCAATATAAGCACTTCATTTCTTTTCCTTCCTTTCCGCCTGCCGCGCGGCAATCTCTTTTTCGTACCCGCGCCCTTTCGGCGTATAATACACGTGATCTTTTATAGAATCGGGCAGATACTGCTGCTTTACGTACCCGCCGTAATTGTGCGGATATTTATATTGCCGGCTCGCCGCCTTGTCCGCCGCGCTGCCGTAAGAATTATCCCTTAAATACGCCGGCACGCCTTCGTCGTCGCGCACGTTTCTCACGTCTTCTTTCGCCGCGCCCATCGCTTCCACCACGGAATTGCTCTTTTCCGCTTCGCACACGTAAATAATCGCTTCCGAAAGCGGAATCATCGCTTCGGGATACCCGATTTTTTCAAGCGCGTACATCGCCGCCGTAGTGATTTGCAGCGCGCGCGGATCGGCAAGTCCCACGTCTTCCGCCGAATGTACCACCATGCGCCGCGCCACCAGCATCGGATCGCCCCCGCCTTCGATAATTCTGTGCGCGTAGTACAGCGCGGCGTTCGAATCGCTGCCGCGAAGCGACTTGCAAAACGCCGAAAGATAATCGTAGTACTGATCTTCGCCGAACGACAAGGCCTTTTGCTGTATTGATTGTTCCGCGTCGGCAAGCCGCACGCGGATCACGCCGTCTTCGTCTTTCGGAGTGGTGGTTACGGCAAGTTCCAGCGCGTTGTACGCCGTGCGAAGATCGCCCCCCGCCACGCGCGCGATATGCCTGATCGCGTCGTCGTCCGCTTCCGCGCCCGTTTTGCCCAAACCTTTCAGGCGATTTTTCAACGCGGCGCGCAGCGCGTCGGCAATCTCGTCTTCCGTCAGCCGCTTAAACTCGAACACGCGGCAGCGCGATACGATGGCGGGCGTCATCGAAGCGTACGGGTTTTCGGTGGTTGAGCCGATAAAAATAATCGTGCCTTTTTCGATGGCGGGCAAAAGCGAATCGCTCTGCGTTTTGCTGAAACGGTGACATTCGTCCAGCATCAGGTAGGTGCGTTTGCCGTACATGCGCAGGTTTTCGCGCGCGGTGTCCACGGCTTTTTTCACGTCCGCCACGCCCGAATTAACGGCGTTCAGTTTGATAAATTCGCCGTTCGTCGTCATCGCGATAATGTTTGCGAGCGTGGTTTTGCCGCACCCCGGCGGCCCCCAGAAAATGCAGCTGCCCAGCCTGTCCGAAGCGATCGCGCGGCGAAGCAGCGAGCCTTCCGCCACCAGATGCTTCTGCCCGATAAACTCGTTTAAAGTGTTCGCGCGCATGCGTTCGGAAAGCGGTTTCGCCGTTTCTTCGTAGTTGTTGAAATCGAAAAGATCCATTTTTCAGCCTCTTTTTTCGCCTTGTCCGTCCCGCTCTTTCTTGTCTTTCGCGATTTTTTGCCCGTAAAGCTTTAAAAGCAGCGGCTTCGCCCCGTCCGCCACGTAGCCGTCTACGCTCTTGCCGAATTTTAAAAGCGCGCGCACCGCCGAAGAAGAAACGTGCAGCAAATCTTGCGGACAAGGCACGTACATGGCGATAAATTCGCCGCAAAGCTTTTCGCTCACGTAGTAATTCGCGGTTTCGTAATCGAAATCCGTGCCGTTGCGAATCCCGCGAAGGTAACAGTCCGCGCCCGTTTCTTTCATCAGTTCCGCCGCCGTCTTCGAAGAAGAAATCACGCGCACGTTCGGTGAAGAAAACGTTTTTTCAAGCAATTCTATCCGCTCTTCTTCGCTGAAAAGCGGCTTCTTATCGGGGTTTACGAGAAGAGCCACAATCACTTCGTCGAAAATCTTCGCCGCGCGATCCACCACGGCTTTATGCCCCAGCGTGGGCGGATCGAACGTTCCCGCAAATACGCATTTTTTCATAGTGTTTTCCTCAAAAACGATACGTAGGTTTTTCCGTACTTTCTCACGTCCGCAACGCGCAAGCCGAAACTTCCGGCGGCGGCTTCTTCAAACGGCTTGTCCCGCTCGTACACAATCACGCCGTCTTCCGAAAGAAGCTTCCGCTTTGCAATCTCTTCCGCCGCTTTCACCCCGTAATCGAAGCGGTACGGCGGATCGAGAAACACAATATCGAATTTCCCCTGCAACGCGCCAAGGCACGATAAATAATCGAGCGTGCGCACCGTGCAGACTTCCCCTTCGCCGAGCTTTTTGATATTCGCCGTAAGCACCGCCACGCTGTCTTTCGAGCAGTCGTTGAAAACCGATTCTTTCGCCCCGCGCGAGATACATTCCAATCCCAGCGCGCCGCTGCCGCAGAATAAATCCAGCACCCGCGCCCCCGCGATCTCGCGCGAAAGAATATTGAAAACGGACTCTTTCACCCTGTCCGCCGTGGGGCGGATCGCTTCGCCTTTAAATTCGGCAAGCACTCTGCCCCTGTGTTTTCCGCCGATAATCCGCATACTTTTTCGCCGTTACTTTTTCTTGTTCGGCTTCGTGCCGGGCAGTCCGCCGTAATTGATCTTTTTCGGCTTCGCCGCCGCTTCCGCGCTCTTCCGATCGGCAAGCGCCTGCTTCTTCGCCACGCTCGCCCGCCGCGAATACGCCCCGATAATATAGAATACGCCCGATATTATCAGCGGAATCAGCGCGAACAAAATCGAAAAATAATAATTCGAAGCGTGCAGATACTGAAAAGGCATCAACGCCCACCCCGCGAGAAATTCGAAAATCAGAAGCACAATCGCCGCGATTATCAGTATCGTGATGATTATCCCCCAGACGTTGTTGATCCCGCTTGAAACCTCGTTT
>CALARO010000069.1 GCA_937888935.1 uncultured Clostridia bacterium | reverse complement strand
CTTTTGGAAGCCAAACTTTTACGCGAGCGAATCCGTCTTTTTCTTCAGGTGTTACAATAGGTGCAACAATTAAAGATTTTCCAAAGTAATATTCATTTCTGTATTCATAGGCTTTGGCTTGATTTTGATTATAATAGTAAAGTGGCTCAATTAACATATCCGCATCTTCGGTTGCGCGATATGAACACGTATAAAGCATAGGGACGAGCTGGTGGCGTAAAAGCATTTGTTTTTCAATTAGCGCGCCTGTGCCATTCAAATACGCCCAAGGTTCTTTTGTGAGAGTCGGCAGTAAAGTGCTATGATAACGATTTATCGGAGAAAATACCCCGAATTGAGCGTGTCTTAAATATAATTCTCCATTATGTTCTCCATTGCAATGTCCGCCGATATCATGACTCCACCAACCATAACCGATATTGCTAGCAGTTGCGGTGAAATACGGAAGATATTCAAGGGTTGCCCAGGTAACGAGAGTATCGCCTGAGAATCCGAGAGGATATCGATGCGATCCCACGCCTGCATAACGTGAAAGAATTAAAGGCTGTGTGCAATTTTTTCCAATATCGAGGTAATGGTAGTGGTTAAGCGCCCAAAGCGGATCTATTCCAAGTTTTCCAGCCACTTTCCCTTGTTGCCAATCGATCCACCAAAAATCCACGCCGTCTCTTTCATAAGGTTTATGCAACACATTAAAATACGCATTCGTAAACACAGGATCAAAAATATCAAAGTGAATTTGTTCTTCTGTGGCGGCATTTTTTCCGACGGCTTGCGCCATTTCGTTGTACATATCTTCAAACCATCTTAACGAGGAAAAAATAAAATGAAAAATTCAAAAAGAGCGTTATGTATGATCCTTGCAATCTCGGCTGCGTGCGCGTCGTTTGCGGCGTGTGCCAGACCGGACGACGGCGATACTTCGCACCTTACGGGCAACGAAAGCGTTTTGAAAATCGGAATTTTCGACGGCGGCCTGGGGCATCAATGGGCGAAAAATCTTGAAGCAGATTTTGAAAAAAAATATGCGGATATCAGTTTTGAACCGGGCAAAATGGGCGTTGATGTAGTAATTAACGCACAAAAAGAACTTTTCTCGCACGACACAATCGCTGCAAGTATTTCGCAGAATTTTAATGCAGAGGATATCTATTATTCTTGCGGGTCTTTTGGTCAAGAGAATTGTCAGAAAGGCTTAGTTTACAACATTACCGACATTCTGTCTGAAAAAGTGTATTTGGAAAACGGCGAACTTGCCGATATGGTTTATAATCCCGAAACGAAAAAGAATGAATTGAAAGAAGGTGCGGAAGCTCCTACGAAAAGTATATTTGATAAAATGCGTTCCACGGAAAGAGAATTGTATAATTTTTCTTCTGAATCGATAGGGGGAAAGGAAGCCGGTTATTATTTCTTTCCCTACGAAAATTCTTTGTCCGGGTTTGTATATGATCACGATCTTTTCGAAGAACAAGGGTGGTTAAAATACAGCGGTATCGACGGATTGCCCGATACGATGGACGAATTTTTTGAATTGCTGGATGAAATCGCGGCGGCAGATATTATTCCTTATACTTTTTCGGCTAATCAAGCATTTTATTATACCTCGGCGCTCAGAAAAGCTTTTATAGCGCAGTATGAGGGTTTTGAAGAGGCCAAATTAAATTATACGTACGACGGGGAATATACTTTCTCGAAAGATGTGTTGCCTGAAAGCGTTGCAGCGGAATATCCCGAAGATATAAAGAAAAATGCCGACGGCTCGTACACGGCAACCATCACGCCCGAAAACGCGTGGATTCTTACCTATCAACCCGGAAAAGAAGAATGGATTAAGTTTGCAAGAAGACTGGTTGACGTAAATTATATTGATCCCGATTGTAATAAAACTACGATGGACTTTATGGGAACTCAGCAGCAGTTCGTGCTTTCTAAGTTAGGTAAGAACGGACAAAAACGAATTGCTATGATTTACGAAGGCGAATGGTGGGAAAACGAAGCCCGTGATTATTTCACCTATACAGGTGGTTACGGCACGCGTGATTTCCGTTTCTTTCCGTTGCCTCAAATTGAAGGACAGAAAGATGCTTCTGTTCGTTCTTTGGCTGAATATTCCGAAGACGCAACGGCATTCGTGAATGGAAAAACGGCTGTGCCTGAACTTTGTAAATTGTGGATTCAATATTCTCATAGCGAATCCGCATTGGAAAACTTCACGTTGCAGACGGGAGTTACGATGGTTTACGATTTTGATCTGAGTGAAGAACAGCAGAATTCAATGAGCAAGTTCGCAAAGAACGTGTATAAAATTAAACGAGAGGCTTCGTATGGTGTAACTGTGTTCAGAGAAACTTGCCCCTTTGAATCTCACCCCTTCTGGAATATTTGCCAAAGCGGTGGCGCGGGTGCTGAAGTATATTCATTAAATTATACTGCGCCCACCTTTAACAATGTGAGTTATGGCGATAAATATTTAATTAAATACTTTTTTGAGCACGGCGGGAAGGGAAATAGTGTAGTTACTGCGGAACAATATATCGAAGGTATGTATAAGTATTATACTAAAGAAAATTGGACAGCCGCATACAATAGCTGGGTAGGGAAATAAGAATGAAGAAGTTTTGTTTTAAAAACAAATCCAGCCGAAACGAAAATATTTTCTGTTTTTGTATGGTGGTTTTCTTTATTTTGCATTGGCTGATATTCTGGTTGTATGCGAATTTTAATTCCATCAGAATGGCGTTTACTTTTTACAACCCGGTAACGTTTACGCATGATTTATTGCCGATAGGACGTGCTTTTGAAAATTTTAAAAAATTTTTCACGGAAATTTTCAGCTCGCGAGGCGCGAAATACCTGTTGAATGGCGCGTATTTTCATCTCATCAGCACGATATTTTGCTTGCCGCTTAGCTATATGGTGGCGTACATCATTTATAAAAAGCTTCCTGCTACGGGCTTTTTCAAAGTGGTGCTGTATCTTCCCGCTATTGTTTCGGGAATGGTAACGGTGCTTTTGTATAAGCATATCATCGAATCGGGGTTAGACGGGTTTATGATGCAGAATTTTGGCAAAAAATTGCCATACGTGTTTACGGACGAAAAGTATTCGCGGTTTACAATTAGCGCACAATGAGTCGCGTCCCCGAAGAATTGATTGAATATGGGCAATTAGAGGGTATTACACTTTTCAAAGAATTTGTACACGTGATTATTCCTTTGATTTATCCTGTTTTGGAAGTGCAATGTCTCGGGCTGTTTTTAGGGTTTTTCACAACGGCTGGCCCGTTATATACATTTTACAATGCGGCAGCGCCTGAAAATTTAAAAACTTTCGGCTATTATATGTTTACTTCGGTTTTACACGGAAATGCAGAT
>CALARO010000068.1 GCA_937888935.1 uncultured Clostridia bacterium | reverse complement strand
AGCAAATCGCGGCTCAGACAAGGCGTTTGCGCGCAGCCCCAAAAGCGCACTACAAACGCAAACAACGCAGTATCAGGCGCGATTTGCCCGCTAAATCAGTTCAAGCTTGTTTTCATTCGGCTAGGAACGGTTTGCGGGCGAAACGCGGCGGGAAAAATAAGAAAGAAGTGCTTTCAAGAGTTTTTAACGATCATAATTTTTTATTCGTGCATGAAACTGCCCCTTGATCTTCAGAAATTTTTTATCAAAAATATTCAGAAAATCAAAAATGGGCTGAGCCCCTTGATCTTCAGAAATTTCTTCCGAAATATTCAGAAAATCAAAAATGGGCTACGCCCCTTGGTTGAAAATTTTCGATAAAAAAATTTCAATCAAAAATGTGCTACGCCTCTCATCCGTCACCGAATGGTGACACCAAGCTGCCGAGATTGCCTTTGGGCGGCAACTCGGCGAGAAAAGCCCCCCAAGGGGAAGGCTATTAAACAGGCTGATATTTTTTGCTGAATTTTGCGTCAACAAAATAAAGTAAGGGGGAAGCCTTGACGAAGGAAAAGATATGAAACAGGCGGAACGGTTTGCGGGCGAAAGCGAATAAGCTGATATGTCGGCTTCGAGCCGCGCGGGGAAAATGTAAGGGACAAGAAATCTTTTGAAAAGGAGCAAATAAATGAAAGGAAAAAACACACTCAAACGACTGTTGCGCGGCGGTTTGTTCGCGCTCGCGGCGGTTGCGGCAAGCGTTGCGATCGCGTTTTGCGGTTGCGAAAAAGACGGCGATCATTCGGGCGATAATTCCTGGGATCTGCCGCCGCACTCTGACGAGTGCGGCGGGGAACACGATTTCGGGAATTGGGAAATCGTGTCGGGCGCGACGTGTACCGAAAACGGCGAAAGATCGCGTTCGTGCAAAAATTGCGACGAGAAGCAATCGGAAGTTATTCCCGCGACGGGGCATAACTATGGTACGTGGATTGACGAGCGGGCGGCGACCTGCACGGCGGACGGCGTAAAGGGGCATTACCATTGCGCCGCGTGCGAAAAAGATTTTGATAGCGAAAAGGCTGAGCTTGCTTCGCTTGAGATTCCCGCGACGGGGCATAACTACCTTGAAGTGAAAAAGGTGGCGGCGACTTGTCATGACGACGGGGTGAAGGCACATTTGCGCTGCGAAAATTGCGGCGACAGGAAATTGCAGGGCGTATCGTATTCGCTCGACGAGCTGAAAATTCCCGCGACGCACCGCACGGTGAAGATTTCGGAAACGGCGGCTTTGTGCGATAAAGAAGGCGTTGCGGCGCACACGTATTGCTATGATTGCGGCAAAAATTTCGTGGACGGCGCGGAAAAGTCGGCAGAAGAATTGGCGTTGCCGAAGGCTCATTCGCTGAAACAGATTCCGAAATCGCCTGCAAATTGTTTCAGCGACGGCGTAAAAGCGCATGCGCATTGTCTGGCGTGCGGGAAAAATTTTATTAACGGCGTGGAACAAACGGCAGAAGATTTGATAATTCCGAAAGGGCATCGTTTCGGCGAGCCGATTAAGGAAGCGAATAAGCGCGAGTATTATGAGTGTAAGGGGTGTCTTGGGAAGTTTGTGAAAAACAGCGAGAACGGCGAGTATTATCAGGTGGATAATCTTTCGCCGTGGGCGGATGACGGCAAAGAATTGGTGTGGCATGAAGAACAAGCCGCTACTTGCACGGAAACCGGTGTAAAAGCGCATTATACGTATGAGGAAAACGGCGATAAACTCTATTATGACGTGAATTTTCAGGCGATTACCGAAGGCGAGCTGACGATCCCCGCGAAAGGGCATAAAGATATTGCCGTGTTGCAGGATGACGCTTGTCATACATACAAATGTAAAGTGTGCGGCGAAGAAAAGACTACGCGGATCAATCATTCGTTTTCGGGCTGGATCAGGGCGGACGTAGGCGGCGTGGTTTATAAAAGTTTCGAATGCGAGTGCGGGTATGTGTATCTTGAATATGATCCGGAAGCGATTGTGGATATTTCGGCTGGC
>CALARO010000067.1 GCA_937888935.1 uncultured Clostridia bacterium | reverse complement strand
AAAAATCAACCGTATTGAAGAAAGAATTTCGAAGTTTTGCGCAAATTTTTGCCTTTCCCCGCCCGCAATTTCGCTTTGCGAGACATATCGCGCGAATTTTACAACATATCTTATTATTGTTATGAAAAAATTTTTTAATTTAAAAACCGCGTTCTGCGCCCTTTTTCTGATCGCCGCGCTTCTTTTTCCGGTTGCCGGCTGCGCCAAAAAACAACCCGATTTGTTCTCTTACGTTTCGGAACTTCGCGACAACGTGCTGATTGCCGAACTGCCCTGCGCCGACGGTAACGGCGGCAATAGCGGCGGCGGAAACAATGCCGGCGGCAGCGGTAGCGAAAACGGCGAAAGCAAAGCCCTTCTCACGGTGTATTCGTACCTTCGCGAGCAGCCGTATCTCGACGACGGCGCGACGGGTACGACCGAACGGATCGCCGCGTTTTATTTTTCCGAAAAAGACGGCTCGTCTACCTTTTTGATTTCGTTTACCGCGCAAGGCGGCGAAAATGCGGAAAGCGGCGGCGAAATGTCTTACGACGACGCGAAAAAACAGTATTATTATACGTGTTCGCTCGATTTATCGGAAACCGCGGAATTGCCCGTGACGGTGAAAAACGCGAAAACGGGCAAAGAATACGCTTTCACCGCGAAAACCGTGAAAACGCCGAACACCCTTTCGCCCCGCGCGGCGTTATCGGCTTTTGAAAACGCGGAAAGCGAAACGCTTGCGCCTATGAAAAGCGACGGCGATTTTGCAGGCGAAATCCGCATACGGCTTATAGAATCCGAAGGAAAAACCTACTATTACGTGGGCGTGATTTCGGCGGATAAAGTCACCGTTTCGTACCTTCTCGACGGCGAAACCGCAAAAATTCTGGCGAAACGCGAAAGTAAATAGATTTTTTCGTTTGATACAAACAAATTTTTCGATTTTTATGTATTTTTTCACTTGACATGGCGAAAAAAAGCATATATAATAATGTATATGATAAAAAGCGGGAAAAGTCGTTTTTCGCCCCGAAAGCGGGGCGCGGCTGATTTCGCTTTTTTCGTATATCAAAATTTTTAATAGCAGCGCGCGGCGCAGCGGCGGCTGTCAACGAACGGGTGCGTATGAACGACGAAAAAGATCTTACAAGCGGGAATTTATGGAAACAGATTATGCTGTTTTCGCTGCCGCTCATGCTTTCGAACGTCCTGCAGGTGCTTTTCAACCTGTCGGATATTTTCGTCGTGTCGAATTTCAGCGGAAATCCCAATTCACTCGGGGCGGTAGGGCAAACTTCTACTCTTGTGGTGCTTTTTACGGGATTTGCGATCGGCATGGGCAGCGGCGTGAACGCGTTGACGGCGCACTTTATCGGCTCGAAAAGCGATAAAGACCTGCGCGAAACTATTCACACTTCGGCGATAATGTGCCTGATTGTCGGGGTTGTTTTATGCGCCATTCTTTTTTTTGCAGCAGGCTTATGCCTGAAACTCGTAGATACGTCGCCAACGTTTTTTGCAGACGCCAAATTATACTTAAAAATCTACGCGTTTGGTATGCCCGCGCTTGCGCTCTACAACTTCGGCAACGGCGTTTTAAGCGCGTCGGGCGATACAAAACGCCCCCTTATTTATCTTGCGATTGCGGGCGTTATCAACGTGCTTTTAAATTTATTTTTCGTGATCGTGTGCAAACTCGACGTGGCGGGCGTGGCGATTGCGAGCATTATTTCGCAGTACATATCCGCGATACTTATTTTCATTTCGCTTTTACGCAACAAAGGCGGCGCGTGCGTGCGGCTGAAATACCTGAAAATCACGCCGGACAAAGCAAAAAAGGTACTCGCGCTCGGCTTGCCCGCCGGATTTCAGAATTCGATTTTCTCGATTGCGAATCTTTTTATACAAAAAGCCGTGAATTCTTTCAACCGCGACACCATCGTGAACGGCAACACCGCCGCCGCGAACGCCGACGCGCTCATCTACGACCTGCTTGCCGCCTACTATACGGCGTGTTCTTCGTTTATGGGGCAGAATTTCGGCGCGGGCAAGAAAGACAGAATGCGCGCAAGCTACCGCATCTCTCTGATTTATTCTTTCGGTACGGGAATTCTGGCAGGCGGCGCGCTGCTCTTATTCGGCAGAAATTTTTTGAGAATATTCACGAAAAATCCCGCCGAAATCGAAGACGGCATGCAGCGGCTTGTGGTGATGGGCGCTTCTTACGCCGTATCTTCGTTTATGGACTGCACGATTGCCGCTTCGCGCGGAATGGGCAAGAGTTTTGTGCCTACGATCATCGTGATTTCCGGCTCGTGCGTGTTCCGCGTGGTATGGATTTACACGATTTTCGCGCACTTCCACACCGTGGCTTCGCTCTATCTTCTGTACCCTTGCTCGTGGATTTTAACGGCGATTGCGGAAATTATTTACTACGCGATCACGTATAAGAAAATTTCGAAAAAGCTCGACGAAAAACAGGCGGAAAATCCCGCCGCCGCGGAATAATTATCGTATACAAAAACTTTGCCGACCGGGAAAA
>CALARO010000066.1 GCA_937888935.1 uncultured Clostridia bacterium | reverse complement strand
AATTTATTTTAACTTTTTTCCTTTTTTCATACCCCAACATTTGACTTTGAGCCTACAAACATACAAACGGCTTCCCGGAAAAACGCGCCGGGAAGTTGTTTTTTATAAAAATTTCTGCCGATTTTTTCAGACGAGCCGCAAACGCTTGTTTTTCGCGGCGGAATATGCTATAATAATTTCTGTATAAACGAAAAATACAGGTGAAATCGCGAAATGCAAAAACAGGAAGTTTTAAAAATTCATCCCGTGGCGTTGGCGTTCGTGGGCGACGCGGCGTATTCTTTGTACGTGCGCGAAAAGCTGATCCGAGCGGGCGAAGATAAGCCGATCGTGTATCAGAAAGCCGCTTCGGCGGCGGTTTCCGCGCGCGGGCAGAACGAGCTTTTGCAAAAAATCGAGCCGATTTTCACCGAAGAAGAAGCGGAAATCTTCCGCCGCGCGCGAAATTCGAAGAAAAACAGCAAGGCGAAAAACGCCACGGCGGCGGAATACAATCGTTCTACGGGCTTAGAAGCGGTGATCGGGTATTTGTATCTTTCAAAAAACTACGCGCGGCTCGAAGAAATTTTGTCGCTTGCCGAAATATCTACGGAAAAAACGCGCGAAGAAATGCAGAAAATCAAGGAGTTCAAGCCGTAAGACAAATGAAAACAGAAGGCAGAAACGCCGTTCTCGAGCTTTTGGGAACGGACAAAAACATTGATAAAATTTTGATGGAAAAGGGCGGCAAAGGCTCGCTTTCGGTGATTTTCGCCGAGGCGCGCAAAAGGGGCGTGCGGGTGCAGTACGCGGAAAAAGCCGCGCTCGATAAAGAGAGCGAAACGGGCAGACATCAGGGCGTGATCGCCTTTTCCACCGATTACGAATACTTCGAAGTAGAAGACATCATCGCCGACAAGCGCAGCGAAAAGGGCGGCTTTGCGATCCTTTGCGACGGCGTGGAAGACGTGCATAATTTAGGCAGTATTCTGCGCGTTGCCGAATGTGCGGGCGCGGACGGCGTGATTATCACGAAAGCGGGTTGCGCGCCCGTGAACGAAAGCGTGATCCGCATTTCGGCGGGGGCGGCGGAACATATCAAAGTGGCGCGGGTTTCCAACCTGCGCACGGCGATCGACAAGCTGAAAAAAAGCGGCTACTGGGTGTACGGCTTAGAAGCGGGCGAAGAAGATATTTACGCGCAGGACTTTTCGGGCAACGTGGCTCTCGTGATCGGCGGCGAAGACTGCGGCGTGAGAAAAGTCACCCGTTCGCTTTGCGATAAAATCGTGGCGTTGCCTTTAAACGGCAAAGTAAATTCGCTGAACGCTTCGGTTGCGCTCGGCATTGCGGCGTATGAAGTGCTGCGGCAGCGAAGATAAGGAAAAAGGGGCGTGAAACGATGAAAACGGGCGAACAAACCGCGAACGACGCGGAAAACGAATTGGCGCGGCTTGCGCAGCGCGGCGATAAGGCGGCGGAAGAAACGCTTTTGCAGCGGTATGCGCCTTTGGTGCGCTCGGCGGCGCGGCGATACTTTTTGCAGGGCAGCGAAACGGAAGACTTGATTCAGGAAGGCATGATCGGCTTATATTCGGCGATCCGCGATTATCGGGCGGAAAAAAACGGCTCGTTTTCTTCGTTTGCCTACGTGTGCATTTCGCACAGAATTTTAGACGCGGTGCGCACGTCTTTAAAAAAGCGCAATCAGCCGCTGAATACTTCCGTGCCGCTGCTGGCGGCGGAAGGGGTGGCTTCGGGAAACGATCCGCTGGAAAGCATGATCCGCATCGAAAACAACCGCGAATTTATCGGCAAGATGACGGGCGTATTATCCGACCTTGAATACCGCGTGGTGACGATGTATGTAGACGGGTTTTCCGTTTCCGAAATCTGCGAAGCCACGGGCAAGAGCGCGAAGGGCGTGGATAACGCGCTGCAAAGAAGCAAGAAAAAAATCACGCAGTCGTTCGGGCTTTCGTAGTCTTTCGTTAGCGGCGAACAAAAAAACAGTTAATTTGGCAAGGAGAACACACGAAACATGGCGTATCAGGCGTTATACAGAACGTTCCGCCCCAAAACGCTCGACGACGTAGTCAGGCAGGAACACGTAGTAACGATATTGAAGCATCAGATCGAGACGGGCAAAGTGGGGCATGCGTATTTATTTTGCGGCCCGCGCGGCACGGGCAAGACGAGCATTGCGAAAATTTTCGCGGCGGCGATCAACTGCGAATCGCCCGTGAACGGCTCTGCATGCGGAAAATGCCCCACCTGCCGCGCGCTCGCCGAAAAAGGAAATCTCGATATTTCGGAAATCGACGCGGCTTCGAACAACGGCGTGGACGAGATGCGCGAACTGAGAGAAAAGGTGCAGTATCCGCCCGTGGCGGGCAGGTATAAAGTGTATATCGTAGACGAAGTGCATATGCTTTCGCCGGGGGCGTTCAACGCGCTTTTGAAAACCCTGGAAGAGCCGCCCGCGCACGCGGTGTTTATTCTTGCCACTACCGAGGCGCAGAAAATTCCCGCTACGATTCTTTCGCGCTGCACGCGTTTCGATTTTAAGCTGATCCCTTTGCAGGATCTTGAAAACCGCTTGAAATACGTGCTGAAAACGATCGGCAAAGACTACGAAGAAGAAGCGGTAGCCGCGCTTGCGCGCGCGGGGGCGGGCAGTATGCGCGATATGCTTTCGCTTGCAGACCCTTGCGTTTCGTATTCCGAAGGAAAGCTGACGTATGCGGACGTAACGGCGGTACTCGGCACGGCGGATTTTTCATCTACGGCGGAACTTTGCGCGGCAATTTTAAAAGGCGACGGCGGCGAAGCCCTGGAAAAATGCGAAGAGATTTTAGCGGAAGGCAAGAGCGTTGCGCTGCTGATTAAAGACGCTTTGCAATTTTTAAACGGTTGTACGGTGGCGAAAACGTGCGCGCACGGCGAAAAATTATTGCTTTTGCCCGCCGACAGGTACGCGCTTTTAAAATCGACGGCAAATCTCGCGGAAAACCGCGTGCTGGTGCGCGCGCTGGAAATTCTCGCGCAGGCGGAAAGCGATTGCCGCTACACCACCACCCCCAAAATCACGCTGGAAACCGCCGTTCTGAAAGCGGCGTTCGTGAAAGAAGACGAAGACGTGACCGCGCTTGCGCAGCGCGTGAAGCTTCTGGAAGACGCGCTTTCCGATATTCAAAGCGGCGCGGTTTCTTTGCCGGCAGCCGCGCAGGGGCAGAGTTTTGCGCCGGTTTCCGCGCCCGGGGCGGCGCAATCCGGGCAAGCGCAATCTTATACGCGCGCGGAAGAAAAACCGCAGGCGCAGACGGCGAAGCGAGCGGACGGGGAATTTCCCGAAGAAGCCCCGCCGGACGAGAACGAAACGGGCGGGAATTTGTATCTGGACAGCGACTACGTGCGCGCGGACAAAGCGCGGCAGGCGAAAAAAGCGCAGACGGGATACGCGGCGACGTCTTCGGCGCAGTCGGGAATGTTCGATACTCCGTTTGCAGCGGCGCAGAGCGCGGCGCAGCCTGCGGGCGGAAAAACGGCGAACGCGGCTGCGGGCGACGCGAAAGTGACGTTCGGCAAATTTCTGCGCGCGCTTCGGGCGGTGGGCAACGGCGTGCTTTTCACGATCTGTATGGATATGGAAAGCGAATTCGATGGCGGCACGTTCATATTGTACACCACGAAAGAAACGCTTTTAAACACGTTGAAGCGGGAAACGAATTTTCCCGTGGTGCAAAGCGCGCTCAACAAGATCGGGATCACCGATTTCGATTTGCGGCTGAAAGGGAAAGAGAAGGACGACACGAACAAGGCGCTTGACGAAATCAAGGAAAAATTCGCGGGCGCGAATATCACGATAAAACCGTGAAATACAATATAAAAAGGCAGAGAGAGGAATAAGAAAATGGCAGGATTCGGCGGCGGAAACATGCAGAATTTAATGAAACAGGCGCAGAAAATGCAGGAAGAGATGCAGAAGACTTCCGAGCTTTTAGACGACTGGGAAATCGTAGGTACGAGCGCGGGCGAAGCCGTGGTGGTGTATATGAACGCGAAAAAAATCATCAACGGCATCGAGCTGGACGAAAGTATCGTAGACCCCACGGACGTGGAAATGCTGGAAGATCTGATTATGGCGGCGATTAACGACGGCTATTCGAAAGCGGATAAGGTGTACGAAGAAAAGATGGGCAAGTTCGGCGGCATGGGCGGCATGGGGGGCTTGCTGTAATGGACGTATTCATCGAGCCGATCGGCAGGCTGATCAACGAGTTTTCGCGTCTGCCCGGCGTGGGCAAGAAAACGGCGCAGCGGTACGCCTATAAAATCGTGGATATGAGCGAAACGGAAGCGCGCGCGTTTGCCGAAGCGATTATCAACGTGAAGCAGAAAGTGCGCTACTGCAAAATCTGCGGCAATTTCACGGAAGGCGACGTGTGCGAAATCTGCAAACGCCGCGATCCTTCTGTGATCTGCGTGGTGAAAGAGCCGCGCGACGCTTCGGCGATTGAAAAACTGCACGAATTCAAGGGCGTGTATCACGTGCTTCACGGCGTGATCGACCCGATGGAAGGCGTAGGGCCGAACGATATACGAATCCGCGAGCTGCTTGCGCGCATTCGGGAAAGCAACGTGAAAGAAGTGATCATCGCCACGAACCCGGACGTATCGGGCGACGCCACGGCGATGTATATCGCGCGGCTTATCAACCCGCTCGGCGTGAAAGTCACGCGGCTGGCGCACGGGATTCCCGTGGGGTCGGAAATCGAATTTACCGACGACGTTACCCTTTCGCGCGCGTTTGCGGAACGCAACGCCATTTAACGAAACCGCCGTTTGACGGACGGCTGTAAAATAGTAAAGTCGATCTGAGAAGAAGGAGAAAATCATGAAAATATCGGTGCTGGGCTGCGGCAGATGGGGATCTTTTATCGGGTGGTATCTGCAAACGCACGGGAATGAAGTGTGTCTGTACGGGCCGGAAGGCGGCGAAGCGTACAGAGTGCTTGCGGAAACGGGCAAAAACGAGTACGTGAATCTGGATAAGCGGATTTTTTTAACGTGCGATCTTGCCGCCGCGCTTGATTTTGCGGATACGGCGGTGATTTCCATACCGTCGCAGGCACTTCGCGGGTTTGTGCAGAAAATCAAAGAAACCGATCCCGCCGCCGTGCGAAAAACGTACATACTGTGCATGAAAGGCGTGGAAGTTTCTACGGGCGATCGGCTTTCGCAGGTGATGATCGAAGCGGGCGTGCGGAAAGAAAATATCGCCGTGTGGGTAGGTCCGGGGCATATTCAGGCGTTTACGCAGGGGATTCCGAATTGCATGGTGATTGATTCGTATTCAAACGAATTGAAGCGCAGGCTTTGCGACGAATTTACTTCGCCGCTCATTCGTTTTTACTACGGCGAGGACATGATCGGCACGGAACTCGGGGCGGCGGCGAAGAACGTGATGGGCATTGTGGCGGGCATGCTTGACGGCTGCGGCTACACCGCCCTGAAAGGCGCGCTGATGGCGCGCGGCGCGCGGGAAGTGGCAAGGTTGATCAAAGCCATGGGCGGCAACGAGCTTTCGGCGTACGGTTTAGCGCATCTCGGCGACTATGAAGCCACGCTTTTTTCGCCGTATTCGCACAACCGCGCCTACGGCGAGACGATTATCTCGGGCAGAATTTTCGAAAAGCTTGCCGAGGGCGTTCCCACGGCGAAAGCGTTGAAAGGCTTGGGCGAGAAATACAAGGTGGATCTGCCGATCACGAACGCCGTGTACGAAATCTGCTACGAAAAGCGCGAAGACGAATCGGGCAAAGAGAAGGGGTTGCAGGTGCTGGAACGGTTGTTTTCGCGCGAAGTGAAAAGCGAATTTTATCAATGATTTTTCGCCGTTTCGGGCGGAATTGCCGCGCGGAACGGTAAAAATTGATTGAAAGTGAATATTTTTCGGCTGAAATTGCGTACTTTTTTTGTTTTTAATGTGCTATAATGATTGCAGACTTTATTCGGAGTAGGAATTATGGCAACATTACAAACCAAAAAAGAAGAAAACGGGTACGCGCTCAGCCGATTTTTATATATTCTCGAAGCGATGCTCGAATATTTCGTTTCCATTGCCGTAGGCACGGTGTATCTTGCGAAAATCACGAAATACGTGGGCATCGGCGATGAAATCACAGCGATTTTAACGGCGTTCGTTTCGCTCGGGTGCAGTTTTCAGCTGTTTTCGATTTTTCTCGGCGGAAAAACTTCGGTAAAACGCTTCGTTTCGGCGGGGCATATCGTAAGTCAGCTTTTGTTTACGTGTTTATATATCATACCGCTTCTCGGCATTTCTTCGGGCGTGAAAACCGCGGTTCTCGTGTTTGCGCTGCTTGCGGCGCAGATTATACATAACCTGGTGAACGCGCCGAAAATCAACCGGTTTATGTCGATGGTGCAAAACGAAGAACGCGGGCGATTCACCGCCGTGAAAGAGATTGTATCGCTTGTGGGCGGCACGCTGTTTTCGTATGCGCTGAGCTTTGCGATAGATCGTTTCGAAGCGCGGGGGAATTTGCGCGGGGCGTTTGTAGTGGGGGCGATTTTGCTCGGCTCGCTTACGCTGCTGCATACGCTTACGCTGATTTTTTCAAAAGAGCCGAAGCGGGAAAGCGCGGCGCAAAGCCACAACATGAAGTGGCTGATGAAAAATAAGACGCTTCTGAAGCTGATTCCCGTGGCGACTTTGTGGATTGCGGCGAATTACGCCACCGCTTCGTTTTCGGGGACGTATATGAATAACGAGCTGGGATTTTCGCTTACGTTTTCTTCTACGGTGGTGCTGATCGGAAGTCTTTGCCACGTGCTTTTTTCTGTGCCGTTCGGGAAATTCGCCGATAAAAAAGGTTTTCGTCCGATGCTTGTTACCTGCTGCTCGGTTGCCGCGGGGGCGTACTTTCTGAATATTTTCACCTGCCCCGCAAACGGGAAAGTTTTGTACCCGATTTACTACGGTTTGCATTGCATTTCGATGGCGGGCATCAACAGCGCGATGATCAATCTGATTTACGATTACGTGCAGCCGGAAGACCACACGGGCGCGCTCGCGCTGAATCAAAGCGTATCGGGCGTGGCGGGATTTCTGG
>CALARO010000065.1 GCA_937888935.1 uncultured Clostridia bacterium | reverse complement strand
AAAAATTCGGGTTTTCGTGCGTGGACGAAACGAGTTACGGCTATGAATTGCTTGCGCTGCGCTTTGACGGCACGGACGGCGAAACGCCGCAATTTACCGGGCGCGCGCGGGCGGGCGTATCGGGCGGCAAAGGCTTGGAAGTGTATTACGACGCGCAATGCCCGTATATTCCGGACAGGGTGAAGAAGCTGAAAGAATATTGCGGGGCGCGGGGGATCGAAGCGAAGTTTTGCGAAGTTGACAGTCTGCGGGCGGCAAAAGAATTTCCGTGCGTTTTCAATAACTGGGCGGCGTTTTGGAACGGGAAATTCGCGACGGTAAATCAGCTGGACGGCGCGGCGCTGGAAAGGATTATGAAGCGCGGCGGGGAAGCGTGAAAACGATTGAATGAGCGAAGAAACTCAAATACCCAAAAAGCTTCGGGCGCTACCAGCCCGAAGCTTTTTATGTGTAATGAATAATAACGTTTGACAAAGTGCGCGCAAAAGGCGTTTTGCGGACAAAGAGCTAATCGGTAAGTCCTAAAACATAATTCGCGTCTAAATTCAAAAACTTGCAGATTTCCGCGAACGTATCGAGTTTGGGAAGCTTCTTGGTAGTGCAATATTGAGTAACCATTTCTGGGGTAATGCCCACCGCGTTTGCGATTTCGTTTTTCGTAACGCCGCTTGTTTCGATTTCTTGCTTTAATCTTTGTTTGATTATCTCATAATTCATCATAAAAAATGCCGCTGTATTTTATCGGATCGGTGTTGTTTATCAGTCGGGCAGAAGCATATCGTTTTGCCTGATCCAGCCTTTTTTGCGGAAAAATTCCGAAAGCAACCAATTGAGTATCGCGGGCAAAACGATCATCAGCAGGATAATTCCGATATATCCGAGCGCGCCCGTGGTATAATAGAATGCGTCGAATACGCCCACTAAGCCGCTCGTTCCCATGCCGCCGCCGCTCGCGCCGCATTTCACTTTGAATACGCACGTGGAAAGCGGGCCTAAGATCGCCGAAGAAATAATCATCGGCAGCATGATTACGGGTTTTTTCATTATGTTCGGAATTTGCAGCATGCTTGTGCCTAAGCCTTGCGCGATAAGTCCGCTCAATTTGTTTTCGCGAAACGAAGCCACGGCAAAGCCTACCATGTGGCACGTGCAACCCACCGTTGCCGCGCCGCCCGCAAGCAGCATTGCGTTATACTGCGCTTCGGTTACTCCCGCCGCGCCGTTTTTGAAGCCTGTTAAAATAGGGGTGGCTACCGAAATCCAGATCGCTGCGGACGAGGTGGGCATGGTAAGCACTACGCCCATGATTACGGAAATCACCACGCCCATGACGAACGGGGTGGCGTCGGTGGCGAACGCGATAAAATCGCCGAGCCAACCGATGAGTTTAATGAACGGGTAGGCGGCGAACACCCCCGCGAACGACAGGAAAAGCGCACCGAGCGGGATTAAAATAATATCGAGTTTTGTTTTGCCCGCGTACAGAGATACGATTTCTACGACGAGCATAGTGGCGACGTATGCGCCGATGGGGTTGCCGGGCGCGCCGAGCGCGATTGCGGTGAACGGGGTTGCGCCGGGGAAGAATTTTTCGGCGAACGCGCCCACCATGCCCGCGGCGGCGGCGGAAAAAATAAGAAGTTTCGGTTTGCCGAGCGCGTGGGCGATGCCTACGCCGATGCCCGCGCCCATGAGCGTTTTGGCGATATTCGAGATGCCCGCGAGCGTTTTTCCGAAGTAGTTATCGGGAAACCAACCCGCGATCATGGCGAGAATCGTGCCGGCGATGAGCGTTACGAACAAGCCTTGCGCCATGCCCGAAAACGCCGTGATGAAATAGCGTTTCGGAAGTGCTTTTAAGTAGGCTTTTGCCTTTTCTTTTGCCGTGGGGGCGTGTGCCGCCGCTGCGGTTTGCGTTGCTGTGGGGTGTGCCGCTGTGGATTGCGGTTCGGGGGAAGTTTGGGGATTTTCGGTGACGGAAGTTTCTGTATCGGGCATAATGCGTTACCTGCCGTAAAAATAAATTTCGTGATAATATTAACACTTTTTTTTGAAAATGGCAAGCGAAAGAAGGGCGGAAACGCGAAAAAGCACGGAAAAAGGCGGGGAAGCAAACCCCGAAGCGCTTGACGAAACGGGTGCAAGTATGCTACAATATACATATATTACAACTGCATTTTTTTAAGGAGCGTTTATTTATGAGCAAAGCCGACGAGATTTTTATCGCGAATATGAAGGACATTATGGATCACGGCGTGTGGGATACCAACCTTTCGGTGCGCCCGCATTGGGAGGACGGCACTCCCGCGCATACGGTGAAAAAATTCGGCGTTGTTAACCGCTACAATTTACAGGAAGAGTTTCCCATTCTCACGATCCGCCGCACGGCGTTTAAATCGTGTGTGGACGAGCTTTTATGGATCTGGCAGAAAAAAAGCAACAACGTACACGATCTTCACTCGCATATCTGGGATAGCTGGGCGGACGAAAACGGTTCGATCGGCAAGGCTTACGGGTATCAGCTTGCGAAAAAGTCGATTTATAAAGAAGGCGAGTTCGATCAGGTGGATCGGGTGCTTTTCGATCTGAAAAATAATCCCGCTTCGCGGCGCATTATGACGAACATTTACAACTTCGAAGACTTGCACGAAATGAATTTGTATCCGTGCGCGTACTCGATGACTTTCAACGTTTCGGGCGATACGTTGAACGGCATTTTAAATCAGCGTTCGAACGATATGCTGACGGCGAACAACTGGAACGTGACGCAGTACGCGGTGCTGCTTATCATGCTTGCGCAGGTATCCGGCTTAAAAGCGGGCGAGCTTGTACACGTGATTGCCGACGCGCATATTTACGACAGGCACATTCCGCTTGTGAAAGAAGTATTGGAAAAGCCGCAACACGCCGCGCCGAAACTGATCGTAGACCCCGACGTGAAGAATTTTTACGATTTTACCGTGGACAGCTTCGCTCTCGAAAATTACGAGGCGGAAAAGCTGGATAAGAAAATTCCCGTGGCGATTTAAATTTACAAGAAGAAGGTGCGATATGATCCGTGCGATACTGCATGCAGATAAAAATTGGGGGATCGGCAGGAAAAACACGCTGATGTTTTCGCTGCCGCTCGATATGAAATTTTTCCGCGAAACCACTTCGGGGCATACGGTGGTACTCGGCGAAAACACGCTGAAATCTTTCCCGGGGGGCAAGCCGCTGAAAAACCGGCGGCATATCGTGCTTTCGCCGGGGGCGGAAAGAAGCGATTGCGAGATGGTGCGAAATCTCGACGAAGCGAAAGCGGCGATGAAGCGCGCGGAAGAAGCCGGCGAAGACGTGTACGTGATCGGCGGGGCTTCGGTGTATAAGCAGCTTCTGCCATATTGCCGCGAAGTGTACGTGACGAAAGTGGACGCGGACGGCGGGGCGGATACGTTCTTCCCGGATCTCGATATAGCGGACGGCGAAAAGAATTTTTCGTGCGTGAAAAAAAGCGAGCCGCAGGAAGATAACGGGTATACGATTACGTTCTGCACGTACAAAAACAACGCGCCGTTGCCGCTGTGACGGCGTTTTATCTTGTTTTTGGGCGCGTTCGGGCAAAAAAACGGCGAAAAAAGTAAAAAAATCTTTGCAAGACGGTGAAAAATCGTTGCCAAAGACGAGAAAAAGGTATAAAATATTCTGCGTATATATTTTTAAGACTTGGAGATAAAAAAGTGATCAGAGAAGATTTAAGAAACGTGGCGATTATCGCGCACGTAGACCACGGCAAAACCACGCTTGTAAACCAGATGTTACAGCAGGGCGGCATGTTCCGCGAAAATCAGCAGGTGCAGGATCGCGTGATGGACTCGAACGCGCTGGAACGCGAACGCGGCATTACCATTCTTGCGAAGAATACTTCCGCGCATTACAAGGGCGTGAAAATTAATATTGTGGACACGCCGGGGCATGCGGATTTCTCGGGCGAAGTTGAGCGCGTTTTAAAGATGGTGAACGGCGCGCTGATTCTTGTGGACGCGGCGGAAGGGCCTTTGCCGCAGACGCGTTTCGTGATGCAGAAGGCTCTGGAACTCGGCCTGAAGCTGATTATCGTGATCAACAAAGTGGATCGCCCGGACGCGCGGATTTCGGAAGTGGTGGACGAAGTGCTGGAACTGATGATGGATCTCGACGCCACGGACGAGCAGCTGGAAAGTCCGATTGTGTACTGCTGCGGCAGAACGGGGACTTCTTCTCTGACTCCCGATAAGCAAGAGCCGAATTTAAACCCGTTGTTCGATACGATTTTATCGCACATTCCGCCGATGGATATGGACGTGGACGGGCCTACGCAGCTGCTTGTATCGTGCATCGACTACAACGAGTTTGTGGGGCGGATCGGGATCGGCAGAATCGAGCGGGGCGTGGCGCGCACGAACGAGCCTGTTTCGGTGTGCAATTTCAACGATAAAAAGGTGCGCACGAATCAGAAAATCGTGAATCTGTATCAGATCGAAGGTTTGGAACGCGTGCCTGTGGAAACGGCGAAAGCGGGCGATATTGTGGTGTTTTCGGGCATCGACGGATTGAATATCGGCGATACCGTGTGCCGCCCGGACGCGGTTGAGCCTGTGCAGTTTGTGAAAATCGAAGATCCGACGGTGGAAATGACGTTCTCGGTGAACGACAGTCCGTTTGCGGGGAAAGAAGGCAAGTTTGTGACGACCCGGCAGCTGCGCGAACGGCTTTATAAAGAGCTTCTGCGCGACGTTTCGCTGCGGGTGAACGATACGGACAGCGCGGATTCGTTCCGCGTGTGCGGCAGAGGCGAAATGCACCTTTCGATTCTGATTGAAACGATGCGCCGCGAAGGGTATGAATTTCAGGTTTCCACGCCGCGCGTATTATATAAGGAAATCGACGGGGTGCGGCACGAGCCGATCGAAAGGCTGGTGGTGGACGTTCCCGAAGATATGACAGGGCCTGTGTTCTCGGCGATGGGCAACAGAAAAGGCACGCTTTTGCATATGAACGCGATGGGAAGCCGCATGCGGCTGGAATTTGCCGTGCCGGCGCGCGGATTGTTCGGGTATAAGAGCGAATTTTTAACCGATACCAAAGGGCAGGGCATTATGAATTCCATTTTCTACGGGTACGAGCCGTATAAAGGGGATATGCAGCGCAGAAACACGGGTTCGCTTGTGGCGTTCGAGACGGGCGAAGCGGTGACTTACGGTCTTTTCAACGCGCAGGGCCGCGGCACGCTGTTTATTACGCCCGGCACGCCCGTATACGAAGGCATGGTGATCGGCTACACCAACCTTGCGGACGATATCAACGTGAACGTGTGCAAGACGAAGCACCTGACGAATACGCGTTCGTCAAGCAGCGACGACGCGCTGACGCTGATACCCGTGAGCAAAATGAGCCTGGAAGAATGTCTTGAATTTATCAACGACGACGAGCTTCTGGAAGTTACGCCGAAGTCGCTGCGTATCCGCAAGCGGATTTTAGACAGCGAGCTTAGGGCAAAGGCGAGATTTAAGGAAAAAAATCTGAAATAAAAAGAAAGTTTTTCTTTATCGGGTAACTTCGTTGACGGCAATCAACTATATACTTTTTCGTTTTTTCGTTAAATAGAAAAAGCAAAGCGGCTATATCAAAGCGATTAAAACAAGTTACGCCCCTTGATTGAAAATTTCCGGGGGAAAATTTCAATTAAAAAATGGGCAAAGCCCTCATCAGGCAACTTTGTTGCCCCCCCCCCGGGCCATGGCGTAAGGACTTTGTGTAAGGAAAAAAGAAAGCTTTGATATTGAAAAGTAAGGTGGAATTATGGGCAGAAAGAAAGGGTATCCCGATAGAGAAACGGCGAAAAAGCTTTTAGACGAAGCCGTGGAAATCAACCCCGGGGCGTGGGGAAAACATAGCGAATATGCCGCGCTCTGCGCCGAAAAAATCGCCGGCGCGTGCGGGTTGGATTTTGAAAAAGCGTATGTTCTCGGACTTCTGCACGATATCGGCAGAAAATTTCTCGTACGCGATCTCGGGCATATTTACTACGGATACAAATACATGCTTTCGCTCGGCTATTCCGACGTGGCGCGCGTGTGCCTGACGCATTCGTTTCCGAATCAATCGCTTGATATTTACATAGGCAAAATCGACATTCCCGAAGGCGAAGCGGACGAGGTGAAAAGCGCGCTTTCTACGATTGTTTTCGACGATTACGATCGGCTGATACAGCTTTGCGACGCGCTTGCGGGCGCGGAAGGCGTACTCGATATAGAAGAACGCATGGCGGACGTGAAGCGCCGCTACGGGAATTATCCCGAGGCGCAACGGAAGCAAAATCTTGCGCTGAAAGCGTATTTCGAGCGCAAGGCGGGCGTGCAAAGCATTTACGATTTATTGAAAAATCTCTGAAAATTTTTTCCGCCGCTTCATATCGGGCGGCGGTTTCGCATACGATAAGGTATGCAGGAAGTAAATCATTCAATTCAGATCGACAACAGAAAAAGCGTGACGGTGACGGGCGTGGAAGCCGTGAAAAGTTTTTCCCCTTCCAAAATCGAGCTGAGCCTTGCGGGATCGAAAACCACGCTGACGTTTTTCGGCGGCGATTTTAAAATTACCGGCTTTTCGAAAGAGAGCGGCACGTTCCGCGCGGGCGGGGCGGTTGATTCGTTCCGATACGGCGGTTCGCTTCGATCGAAGCTTTTCCGCTGACGGCGGCGCGGGGTTCGTATGGATTCGGCGGCGCAGCTTCCCGCGTTTTTGTGCCTTGCGGCGGCGGGCGCGGCGGCGGGACTGATTTATGATTTTCTTTCGCCGCTGCGGTTTTCGAAAATTTCCGCCGTGATTGCGGACTTGCTGTTTTTTTTGTCGGCGGCGGCATTGTACCTTTTTACCGCCACGATTTGCAGGTTGCCGGGGTTTCGGCTCTACGCCTATTTCGCGATGGCGGCGGGGTTGATAATATATTCGAAAAGTATGCGCTCAGCGGTTGCATTTTTTCGGAAAATGTGCTATAATAGTTACGAAAAGGCGCGAAAAAAGGTATTTCAGCCTGTTTTTAACGCTGCTATCACGCGGATTTCACTAAAAAGACAAAA
>CALARO010000064.1 GCA_937888935.1 uncultured Clostridia bacterium | reverse complement strand
TCGCCCGTTTCGTGGTGCGGCACAGCCGCCCCCGCGCCGAACGCCACAATCGTATCAAACGAAGTGCCGTCCGCGCCGAACGCGCGCATTTCATGCTCTAATATCGCGGCAACTTCCCGCTCCGTCATGCCTTCTTTTATCTCGCCGAGCGTTTTTTGCAAACCTTCTTCGGCAATTTCGCACGCGCGGGAAATCGCGTTCAGCTCGCCTTCGGTTTTCACTTTCGCGCACTCGCGGATCGCGTTCGTCGCGTCGGAAAACTTCGCGCCGCTGCTTTGCAAAGTTAAAAATTCCGCATGCGAAATTTCGGAATACGGCACAGCCACGCTCTTGTATCTTTTTAAATACAGCTCGGGTTTCACGTCTTTCGAAAGCGTTTCCACCTTCACGCCGAGCGGCACAAGCTTCTTTTCCGCCGCTTCGAGATACCGCGAATCGGTGAAAAGCGTAGTGCCGTTTTTATCCGCCACGGCAAACCCGCCTTCCGTAAGAAACCCGGCCACGTATCTTTTATACGTTTCGTCCGAAACGAACAACGCTTCCGCGCCCGTTTCTTCCGCCGCCTTTTTGTACGCCGCGTTGCCCTGCGGCAACAGTTCGGCGTTTTCGAAATAAATTCCGTCCTGCATAATTTTACGCCTCGTTTACGCGGGCGAACGTTCTGCCAGCCCCGTTACCTTATATTTTAGCAAAAATTTTTCCGTTCGTCAACCGTAAAAACCCGCCGAAACCAAACTCACGGCAAATTATTATAAATTTTTTTCATTTCCGCCGCGTCTTCCGCCTGCGTGCCGTCCGATTCGCACACGATATACGGCTCTAACCCCCGCTTTTTCAGCGCGCGAGCGAGCGGCTCGAATTCCGGACCGTACACCGTATCGGCAAACGTAAGATGCTTCACTTCGCCCTTCGCCGAGTACATGATCTTCGAAAAATGCACGTGAAAATCTTTCATTCTTTCCGACCCGAGCGCGTCCGTCAGCAAATCGAGCCGAAGAAGGTAGTCTTCTTCCGTTTTCAGCGAGCCTTGCTCGCGCGCGTTCACATGCCCGAAATCCACGCACGGCGTATACACCTTATCCAGCGCGCAAAACTTTGCGATCTCTTCCACCGTACCGATCTGCGCCAGCTTCCCCATCGTTTCCGGGCAGAATTTTATCTCCTGCAAGCCGTTCATATAAATATAGTCGCGTAAGATTTTCAGCCGCTCGATCGTAAGCGACACCGCTTCTTCGCGCGTGGCTTTGCCCTGCGCCGCCGGATGAAACACCACCCGCTTCGCCCCCATCAGCTTCGCCATTCTGCCGCTTTGCAACACGTATTCGTAAGATTTCGCCGCCATCTCGTCCGACGGGTTCGCGAAATTGATAAAATACGGCGCATGCACCGAAATTTCCACGCCTTCTTTTTCAAACGCCGCGCGGATCGAACAAGCCTTTTCTTCGCTCATTCTCACGCCGCGCCCGAACGAGTACTCGAAGCAGTCTAAGCCCCGCTCTTTCACGTACCGCGCCGCCTCTTCCGTGCGCTCGTACCCTTCTTCGTAAAAACTATCCGAATTGCCGCTCGGACCGAATTTAATCATATGCCGTCCTCCACCCGTTTTTCGTCCGTTTTCAGCTGCGCGATCAGCTCGTCCGCGCCCGAAAACGCCCTGATTTCCCGCAAAAACCGCACAAAACGTATCGTAAGCGTTTCGCCGTACAGCTCGCCCGAAAATCCGAGAAAATGCGTTTCCGTCACCACCGTATCCACCAAAAACGTGGGGCGCGCCCCGAAATTCGTGATGCCCTTGTACGTTTTTCCGCCGATTTCCGCGCGCGTTTCGTATACGCCCTGTTTCAGCCGCGTTTTGCCCGCGGGATATTCGATATTCGCCGTGGGAAACCCGATTTTCGCGCCCACGCCCCGATCTTTTTTCACTTCGCCGATTAAAATAAACCCGCCGCACAAAAGCTCGTTTGCCGCCGCCACGTCGCCGTTTTCTATCAGCTTTTTAATGCGTTCCGCGCCGATTTTTTCGCCGTTTTCGTCCTTTAATACGGGCAGCGCGCGCACAGGAATTCCCGAAAGCTTCTCAAAATCTTCGCCGCTCGCCTTTCCGCCCGCGCCGAAGCGGAAATCTTCGCCGCAAAAACACACCGCAGGCGCGATTTTCTCTTTCACCGCCAGCGCGAATTCCGCCGCGCTCATATCCTTGATTTTCGCAAAATCAAGGGGGTATATCCCGGAAATTCCGCTTTTTGCAAAGATATAATCTCTCTCTCGTTCCGTGTAAATCGGCAACCCCTTGCCGCCCGAAATCGCAATCGCCGCCACTTCTTTTCCCGTGGCTTTCGCCGCCGCAAGCAGCGTTTCATGCCCCTTGTGCAAGCCGTCGAACCCGCCGAGAAGCAGCGCACACCCCGCAGTTTTTTGCCCCGCCGCGCCGCACAATTCCGCGCCGCGCAATTCCGCGCCGCCGAGCGCAACGCGATGATCGAAAATGCCGCTCAGCATAATTTCGTCACCGTTTCGAACGCGCCGTTTTTCACCGCCGCCAACCCGTAAAAGGTATCGCCGCGATAGAGTTTGTACTCGCCGTCCGCCGCGTCCGCCGCCGTTTTCACGCCCGTAAACACGCGGTTATTTTCCTGAGCGCAAAGATTCGGCAAATTCAGCACGCTCTCGGTGGGCAGAATATAATTTTCGATATTTTCTTCCGTGAGCGTTTCGGGCGCAACGGCGTTTTCCAGCGTGAAGCACCCGCTTTTCGTGCGCACAAGCGCGCTCATTAAACCCTGCGTATCCAGAGCGGCGGCAAGATCCCGCGCCAGAGAACGAATATACGTACCCGCGCCGCAGCGGATTTTAAACTCAAACTCGTTTTCGCTTTCGCCGCGCCCCAGAAGCTCGAAACAGTCCACGCGCACGCGTTTCGGCGCAAGAGAAAATTCCACGCCCGCCCGCGCCAACGCGTAGCCGCGCCTGCCGCCCACGCTTTTCGCGCTGTATTTCGGCGGCACTTGCTCGATTTCGCCGAGAAAATCGGGCAATACCGACATAATTTCCGTTTCCGACGGCACTTCGCCGCCCGTTTCGATTTTGCCCGTGCTATCGAGCGTATCCGAAGTTTCGCCGAATTTAAAGCGCGCGATATACTCTTTGTCTTTATTAAGAAAGTAATTAAAAAGTCGGTTTGCGTTGCCTATGCCTATGGGCAACACCCCGCTCGCCAGCGGATCGAGCGTGCCGAGATGCCCGCACGGCTGACCCGTAAGCCGCTTGATTTTCGCCACAAAAACAGCCGAAGAACAGCCGGAAGGCTTATTCAGATCAATAAACCCGAAAGTTTTCACCCGCCTTGTGTAATTCACGTAAAATTCCTCCGTTTTATGCCCCCTTGCGCCGCCCGAACCGCATGCAGCCGGTACAACCGCAGACTTACCGCAACTTATCGCAATTCCGCGCCGAGTTTGAATTTCAGATTGCCGAGAATTTTCTTCACGAAATTATCCACGGCGTCCGCAGAAAACGCCTTGTCGCTCGCCGCGTCCGGCGTGAAAGTAAGCGAAAACGCCATACTCTTCTTGCCCGCGGGAACTTGTCCGCCGCGGTACACGTCGAAAAGTTTCACGTCCGTGATATACTTGCAGGAGTGTTTCAATTCCGCTTCGATTTCGGCGCACGTCACGTCTTCGTCCACGATCAACGCTAAATCGCGCTTC
>CALARO010000063.1 GCA_937888935.1 uncultured Clostridia bacterium | reverse complement strand
CCTTACGGATTGAAATCGCGCAGCCGCTTGCTTCTCGAAGGGTGGCGCAGCTTTCGCAAAGCTTTCGCTTCGATCTGACGGATACGTTCGCGCGTTACGTTGAATTCTTTGCCCACTTCTTCAAGCGTGCGCGGCCTGCCGTCGTCGATGCCGTAGCGCAGCCGCAGCACCTTCTCTTCGCGCGGCGTAAGCGTATCGAGTACCCGCGCGATCTGCTCTTTCAGCATCGTGGAAGTCACCGTGTCCGTCGCCGTAGGCGTCTTGTCGTCTTCGATAAAATCGCCTAAATGACTGTCTTCTTCTTCGCCGATCGGCGTTTCGAGCGATACGGGATCTTGCGCGATTTTCTGTATCTCGCTCACCCGCTCGATCGAAGTTCCCATGCGCTCGGCAAGTTCCTGAAGCGTAGGCTCGCGCCCGAGTTCCTGCAACAAAATCCGCTGCTCGCGCACCAGGCGATTGATCGTTTCCACCATGTGTACGGGTATACGTATCGTGCGCGCCTGATCCGCAATCGCCCGCGTGATGGATTGCCGTATCCACCACGTGGCGTAGGTAGAAAACTTAAACCCTTTCTGATAGTCGAATTTTTCCACCGCTTTCATCAGCCCGAGATTGCCTTCCTGAATTAAATCGAGAAACAGCATCCCCCTGCCCACGTACCGCTTCGCAATCGACACCACCAATCGAAGGTTGGCTTCGGAAAGCCGCTTTTTCGCCGCTTCCTGCCCGTCGCTCATCTTCTGCGCAAGTTCCAGCTCTTCGTCCGTGGTTAAAAGCGGCACTTGACCGATGTCTTTCAGGTACATTTTCACGGGATCGTCCAGTCCCACGTCCGAAAGCGCCTGCTCGAAAAGCTCTCTGTCGCGCTCGCTCTCGTCCACCACCTGTATCGAAGCGTCTTTCAACGCCTTGTACACGAAATCCAGCTGATCGGGCGTAATATCCACCTTTTCCACTATCTCGCAAAGCGCGGTGGTGGAAATACTGCCCTTCATCTTGTATTCGCCGATGATCTTACCAACGAGTTCCTGCAATTTTTGCTCGGAAATCTGTTCCATGTTTCTTTTTGCCTCCTGTGAGTGCCTGTTCTCTTACGTTAATAACTTTTATTTTTTCAACTGCCGCGTCAGCGCGCCGATTTCCGCCGCGATTTCCTGCCGCTCTTTTATGTCCGTCGCCGCCGAAAACTTCTCGGAAAGCGCCTTGATTTTCGCCTGCACCGCTTCTTTTTCCAGCGTCGCCACCGAATCCCCGAAAAATTTTTCCGATACCTTGCTTTCCAGCTTGTCGTCATAATTCAAATCGAGTATCGCGCAAAACTCGGGCGAATCCGCTTCCAGCACGTCGAATAAATCGCTCGGGCGGATCTTTTCGCCCCGCTCTTCGCACCCGATCACGTATTTCGCAATCGTCTTCCGCGTTTCGTCCGAAAACGTAATCCGCTTTAAATCGAAATTCTTCGCATACGGCGCGGAAAACAACTTCGCCGCCAGTATAAACCGCTCCGCGCGGCGGTACTTGTCGCCCCCGTCTTCGGCTTCCTTCGCCGCCGGCTCGCTTTGCGCCGCCCCGCTCTCGGGCAAATCGCTCAGATCGCGTTCGAGAGATTGCAACGTAATGCCCGTCTTATCCCGCAGCTGCTTTAAAAGCTCTTCCCGCTCGCTCGCCGTTTCCGCTTCCCGCACGATTTTTAAAGCCGCCGCCACGTATGCCCGCTTCTCGTCCGACTTTTTCAGATCGAATTTCCGTTCCAGAGAAAGCAGCTTGTAATCTATCAGCGGCACGGCCGCGTCAAGACATTTTTGGTACGCCGCCGCGCTCTCTTTCGCCACGTCGTCGGGGTCTTGCCCGTCCGGCAGCGGCACTACCCGCACCGTCAGATTTTCGGCTCTGAGAATTTCAAGTCCCCGCAAATCCGCGCTCTGCCCCGCAAAATCGCCGTCGTAACTGATCAGCACTTTGTCCGTGTACCGCCTGACAAGCCGCGCCTGTTCCACGGTGAGCGACGTCCCCATCGAAGCCACCACGTTTTTAAACCCGGCTTGGTAAAGCGAAATCGTGTCCATGTACCCTTCCACCATAATCACTTCGCGCACCGCCTGTTCGCGTTTGAGCTTCTTCAGAAGATTGATATTGTATAAATTTTTACGCTTGTTGAAAACGATCGTCTCGCGCGTGTTTTTGTACTTCGCGAAATCGGTTTTTTCCATCACGCGG
>CALARO010000062.1 GCA_937888935.1 uncultured Clostridia bacterium | reverse complement strand
GTGAATTACGTTTCGCTTGACGGCGTTACGGGGATCGAAGTGAAAAACGGCGACGACAAGGCGTTTGCGGCGGCGATAAAAACGCTCGGCGAAAACGAAACGCTGAGAAGAGAATACGGCGAAAACGCGCGCGAACGCGCCGTGAAACTCTTTTCGAAAGACGTGTTCTGTAAGAACGTGAAAGCCTTGCTTTTTGATCTTGCCGGAGCGGCGGATAGCAAAGCGGGCGATAGCATGGCGGATAGCAAAGCGGGCGAACGAAAAAGTTTGCGGGCGCGGCGGGAAAAAGCGATAAACAAACGCTGGTAAAAGGGCGCGGAAAGAAATATACTGATTAAGCGAGGCAGCATGGAAAGCAAGATATACGGCGTGATCATGGCGGGGGGCGGCGGAACGAGATTCTGGCCGCTTTCGCGGCGATGCAAACCGAAACAGCTTCTCAATTTAAGCGGCAGAGATCTGCTGGTAAACGAATCTATCGACAGGCTTTCGCGGGTGGTGGATAAGAGCGATATGTTTATCGTAACGTCGGCGGCGCACGCTTCGTGCATGCTGAAAGCCACGAAGGGAAGAATGAAATCGGCGAACGTTTTAATCGAGCCTGCTTCAAGAAACACGGCGGCGTGTATCGGTTACGCGGCGTTGAAACTTCAGCATAAATACGGCGACGGAGTGATGGCGATTACGCCTTCCGACGCGGCGGTGAAAGATACCGATAAATTTGCGGAAGTGCTTTTAAAGGCGGCGGAAGAAGCGGAAAAGACGGATAAACTGATCACGATCGGCGTTACGCCCACGTTTCCCGCCACGGGCTACGGGTATATTCACTACCGCAGAAATTCGCGCTCGGCGGCGAAGAAAGTGGAAAAATTTGTGGAAAAACCCGATCTCAGACAGGCGAAAAAGTACGTTTCGCACGGAAGTTACGCGTGGAACAGCGGCATGTTTGTGTGGAAAGCTTCGGTGATTTTAAAAAAGATCGAGCAGCTGCTGCCCGATATTTACGGAAAACTGCGCGAGATTGCCGACGCGTTCGATACCGAAGAAGAAGAGCGCGTGATGCGCGAAGTGTACCCCGCGATCCGCTCGATTTCCATTGATTACGGCGTGCTGGAAAAATGCCCCGAAGATATTTTGTGTATTCCGGCGGAATTCGGCTGGAGCGACGTAGGCAGCTGGGATATGCTGGGGGTGCTGCACGAGCCGGACGGCGACGGAAACGTGGCGATGGGCAACGTGGTGGCGGTGAACACGAAAAACTCGGTGATGTACTCCGCAAGCGGCAAGCTGATCGCGGCGGTGGACGTAGAGGGAATGGTGATTGTGGAAACGAAAGACGCGATTCCGATCTGCCCCAAAGAAAAGGCGCAGGACGTGAAAAAAATCGTGGACGAATTGCATGAAAAAGGCATGGAGGAGTTATTATGAAGTCTTATATGGAAGAATACAAAAACTGGCTGACGAACCCCGTTTTCGATGAGGAAACGCGCCGGGAAGTGGCGGCGATGAAAGACGAAAAAGAGATCGAAGACGCGTTTTACAAGCAGCTTTCGTTCGGCACGGGCGGGCTGCGCGGCGTGATCGGCGCAGGCACAAACAGAATGAATATCTACACGGTGGGCAAGGCTTCGCAGGGGCTTGCGAATTTCATCAATAAAAACGTGAAAAACGGCAGCGTGGTGATCGCGTATGATAGCAGAAGAATGTCGCCCGAGTTCGCAAAAGCTTCCGCGCTGATCTTCGCGGCGAACGGCATCAAGGCGTATCTTTTCGAATCGCTGCGCCCCACGCCCGAGCTTTCGTTCGCGGTGCGCGAATTGCACGCCACGGCGGGCGTGGTGGTTACGGCGAGCCACAATCCGCCGCAGTACAACGGCTACAAAGCGTATTGGTCGGACGGCGCGCAGCTTGTGCCGCCCTATGATAATCTCGTGATCGGCGAAGTGAACGCGATTAAAGATTATGCCGAAATCCGCCGCATGGGCGAGGACGAAGCGAAAAAGGCAGGGCTTTTCGAAGTGATCGGCAAGGAAATCGACGATAAATACATTGCCGCGCTGAAAAGTCTGGTGCTTGATAAAGACGTGATTAAAAAAATGGCGAAAGAGATCCGCATTGTGTACACGCCGTTTCACGGCACGGGGAATATTCCCGTGCGGCGCATGCTGAAAGAGCTTGGGTTTACGAACGTGTGGGTTGTGCCGGAACAGGAAGAGCCGGACGGCAATTTCACCACGCTCGATTATCCGAACCCGGAAGATCCGAAGGCGTTTAAGCTTGCGCTTGCGCTTGCAAAAAAGGTGGACGCGGACGTGGTGCTTGCCACCGATCCCGACGCCGATCGCCTGGGGGTGTACGCGAAAGATACGAAAACGGGCGAATATATGTCGTTTACGGGCAATATGAGCGGACTTTTGATTGCGGAATACGAGCTTTCGAGAAAGCAGGAAATGGGGTTGCTGCCCACGCCGCGCGAAAACGGCGCGCTTGTCACCACGATCGTTTCTTCGAATATGGCGTTTGCGGTGGCGAAAGAGTACGGCTTAACGGCGATAGAAGTGCTTACCGGGCTTAAATATATCGGCGAGCAGATCAAGAATTTCGAGCAGGCGGAAGT
>CALARO010000061.1 GCA_937888935.1 uncultured Clostridia bacterium | reverse complement strand
GAAAAACGATATGTTTTTCCGGCTGTTACGGTTGCCCGCGGAATTAAAATCGCGCCCGCGAACGCCGCCCGCCCGGCAGAAACTTTCAACGCCTTGCCGCTTCCGTCTTGCGGTATTTCTTCGGCATTATCGGTGAGAGAAACATTTATCCCGTCGTAATTTTTCGCAATTTTGCGATAATTTCCGCTGCCCGCGCCGTTTTCTAACGCGGCGTATTCGAAATCTTCGCACAACGGATCAAGCCCTTTGCTTACGACAAGTTCGAAAGAATCGGAAACCGACGTTCCTTTCGCGGTAAGCGTGATAGTAGCCGTTCCTTCGTTTACGGCGATAAGCTCGCCGTTTTCACCGATCTGCGCAACCGAAACATCCGAGCTTTGCCATTCTTCTTTAAACCAGCCGCAATCTTGCGGCAAATATTCGCAAAATAAAAACTTGCTTGTTCCCGCGCGCATCGTATTATTATGCGGCTTGCCCGAAATCGCAATTTCACATACGCGCGGCGCGCCGCCTACGTACAGCACAAACGAATCGCTTACCGATTTTTTGCCCTTTACTCTCACGCCGATTTCCGTTGCACCCTTTCCGTGTACGCGCACCTTGCCTTTCTCGTCGATCGTTGCCACGTTTTCGCTCGTCGAATACCATTCCGCCGAAAATTCATCTGCGTTTTCCGGCTTGGAAGCGTAACTCAGCGTAAACGGCTCACTCGGGAACGATACGGTATCGTTTTCGGGACGGCCTGTCAATTTTAAAGACGTCACGGAGTTTTCATCGTTCTTCACTTCGATCGTCACTTTATCGGAAATTTCTCTTTTCCCGATCACGCTCGCCGAAATTATGATTTTTCCAGCCGACAAAAGCGTTACCGTTCCGTTTTCGCTTACCGTAGCCACGCTTTGCCCGTCGCAATACCAACGCACGGCGAAAGGCTCAACGTTTTGTTCGGGCGAATATTCCACGCCGAGTTGCACGCTTTTTTCGGAAAGGTCTACCGCGGTTTCGGGCGCGCCCGTGATTTTTAAAGATTCAACGGGATGCAGCGCGCCTGCGTTTTCATTATTGGCGCAAGCGCCGCCGAGAGATAAAACCGCCGCGAGAATAAACGAAACGGCGCAAAATCTTCGCCTGTTGAACATTTTTTCTTTCATTTCCCTTCCTCCGTTTCAAACTGCAAATATGCGTAAAATTTAAATTTTCGAAATAATTTTTTCAAAAAAAATGCATATTGCGGCCCGATTTTTTATCGATCGGCTAAATTATATCACACGGATATAAAAAAAACTCCCCCCGCCATTGACGAAAAATTTCTATTTTTTGAACTGATTTTGCTTCCGGAAATAAAATATCCGATTGCCTTCGCTTTTTACTTGACGGCGGCAAATAAAGTAACTATAATGGTCATAAGAGGTGAAATATGATCAATCTGACGATGGACACAATCCGCACATGCCCGTACACCGCATTGATCGTGAATACGGAAAACACGCGACACGTACACGAGTTTTGGGAAATTACCTACACCGTAAGCGGCAAACTGACGAACATTGTAAACGAACGCCCCATAACGTGCGATCCGTTTACGCAGTTTTTGATTATGAAACCGGGCGATATTCACGAAATCAAGCCCGATAACGGCGTTTCTTCACCCTACGAGGAAAAATTTTATCACCGCGATATTTACGTAACCGATGAAAAAATGCAGTCGATTTGCAAAGAAATCGCGCCGAATTTATACGAAGAATTGTCGGCGCAGACCGAACCCGTATTTATAACGCTTCGAAATAATATTCTCGAATGTCTTGAAGCAACGCTGAATTTATTTAATTCTTTCGAGCAATGTTCCGCGTCTACCGCCGCGCTGTTTCCCGCAATTCATACCTCTATCGTAGCCATGTTGCTCGGATTATATATCGAGAACAAGGTGCGACATCACAAGCAATTTCCGAAATGGATTGAAGATTTTTTCAAAAAACTGAACACAGAAGAATTTTTAACGAAAAGCGTAACGGAAATCGTGGACGAGCTTTCATACAGCCACAGTTATATCTGCCGATCATTCAAAAAGTATGTGGGAAAAACGATGATGCAATGTATCAACGAAGCGAAAATACGCTATTCCACGATTTTATTGATGAACAAAACGATATCTGTACTCGAAGTGGCTTTGCGGCTGAATTATAAAAGCCAGAGCGCGTATATCACCGCTTTCAAATCGATATACGGCACTTCGCCGAATAAATGGCGTAAAGAAAATCTTGCGCAGAAACACTTTTCCGCGCAAGAATATTGGGGCGATTTCGTGGTATTGGAATAAGAAAACATTTGCAAAATCAAAAAAATAAACACCAACTGAAAATCGGATTGTTCAATTTTAAATAATAATAACCTTATGAAAAATTTTGCATTTTAAATACAAAAAATTAAAATGAAGTCTTATAATTGTATTGACTTTTATTTATATTTGCGATATAATAGCCGTATGAGAAACAACAATATCAGCCAACGGCTCAAAACTTTAAGAAAAAATTTAGGCAAATCGCAGGCGCAAATCGCCGAACTCAACGGCACTATTAAGCAACCCGCTATCTTTCGTTACGAACGCGGCGTTACCGACGTACCGAACGACATTTTACTTTGGTATGCCGATTTTTTCGACGTATCGCTCGATTATATCTACGGCAGAACAGATAAGCCGCAAGGAAAACTCTACGATTATGTACCGAAAGCAATCGCGGACGATAAGATGAAAGATTTTATTGAAATGTGTTTCGATCCGAAGTCCCCCGCCAACGCGAAACTAAAAGAAGCGGTTACAAAATTACTGCAAGAGGAAAATCATAAATGAGAGCCGTTATTTATGCCCGATATTCAAGCGATAATCAACGCGAAGAAAGTATCGAAGGTCAACTGCGGGACTGCAACGAATACGCAAAATACAATGATATCGAAATTGTCGGAACATACATTGATCGCGCTTTTTCAGCGAAAACGGACGATCGCCCCGACTTTCAGCGCATGATTGCCGACAGCGCTAAAAAACTTTTCGATCTCGTTCTTGTGTGGAAGCTCGACAGATTCGCACGCAACCGCTACGACAGCGCGTTTTACAGATATAATCTGAAGAAAAACAAAGTAAAACTTGTGTCCGTAAAAGAAAATATTTCGGATGGTCCGGAAGGCATCATTCTTGAATCGATGATTGAGGGCATTGCAGAATATTATTCGGCTAATCTTTCTCAAAACGTGAAACGCGGTTTTCGCGAAAACGCGCTTAAAGGAAAATGGAACGGCGGTGCTATACCTATCGGCTATAAAATCGTAGATCATAAGCTTACGATAGACGAAAACACCTCGCCGATCGTTTCCATGATATTCGAAATGTGCGCCGACGGAAAATCGGCAAAAGAAATTTATAAGTTTTTGAAACAAAAACAAATTCGTCGCCCGAACGGCAACGATATCGCTTACAATAGTGTTTTACATATTCTGAATAATCGGACGTATATCGGCGAGTATAAACATTCGGGAATATTTATCGAGAACGGTATTTCTCCTATTGTAACAAAAGAGTTATTTGAAGCCGCGCAAGCTACTTTGAAGAAAT
>CALARO010000060.1 GCA_937888935.1 uncultured Clostridia bacterium | reverse complement strand
CGTATCTCTTTTTTTTTGTTTTCGGTAAGGGATCGGTAATCATTCAATAGATTTTTTTCTTCCTTCGGTAATGCGGCTGTAGATGAAATCAAAACGAGCGGCTTGTTTGCTTCGTCTTTTATGCCAAGTAAATAATCAGCCGAAACATTAAAAATCGAAACAAGTTGTTTGATTCTTTCAATGTCCGGTTGCGTTCTGCCTTGTTCCCAGGAAGCATAACAATTCGGTGAAACCGATAATTTTTCGTATAAGTTTTTTTGTGTCATTTCGTTTTCTAATCTTATTGCTTTTAAACGTTCTGAAAAATTCATAATAAAATTTTACTCAAAACTACCCAAAATCGGTTGACAATACCTAAAAATGGTAGTATAATAATATTGCTATACCCGATATGGGTATAATATATCTGTATTTTTGGTTGCAAGAGCAAATATTATTCAAAAAACTGCTCTGAAACTTAAAATAAATATTTTTTATGAGGTGTTCAAATGATTAGTGTGGCGGTTCAAAAGGGTAATACGGTGTATGTATACGGCGAGCGGAATCAGTTGCTTTTTATGAAAAGCGGTATATTGCACGGCTATACAGGCGGAAGTGTTTCGGTTCAGAATGGAAATACTGTCTATACTTATAACGAAAAAGGTAGTACATTAAGCAGCCATAGCGCGAGATAAAGGAACGAAAAAAATGGGATTATTTAAAAAACTTTTTGGTTCGAAGCCTGAAGTGATTGCTGACGATGACTGCAAAGGGAAAGATTATGATTGGTTCTTTTCCGAATTGGGCAAGAAATGCTACGAAGAGTATGCTCAAAACAACGATGAAGTGATGGATGGATATTTTTCATGCATCAGCGAGGAAGAAAAAGATTATTTCCGATTGAAAGTTTTGGTAGTGGCAAAATCTCGCGAAAAAAAGTGGCTTACAGGCTATTTTTATTATTTTTTACAGGCTTTTGCAAAAAAAGAGCCGGAAAATCCTTCATTGCAGGTTTATAATTTTGAAAGCAATTCTGAATGCGTTTCAAGAGATTGTCTTGCAATGCTGCTTTTGTGTATGGTTGAAGTGGTGCAAAAAAGAGATTTATCGTGGCCGGAATGCTTGAATGAAAAGAAAAACGTTTTTTTGAGCTTTGCGGCTAAACAAAAAATATATTTAAAACCTTTCAATTTTTACGATGATTCTAACCATAGATCTATTTTTTTGCAAGAATTGGTATATGTAATCAATTGTTTTTACCGTGAAAATTTTGATGCGACGCAGGAAAAATGGTTGTTTGAAGAAAAATTTTTGCGAGATCAATGGAGAAAAATTAGGACATGTGAGCAATTTGCGCAGTTGGCTGCAAAGAATGCTCAATATCCCGGGTGTTTATCTGGAAATAATTAAAGTTAAAAGTCGATAATTTGAAACAGGGCAATATATTTAAAAGAGTCGTGAGCAATTCCGACTCTTTTTTCGTTGCAAAAATCAGCCCGCCGCCAAAAAAAAGTGGCAGGTTTTTCATGCGGCTTAAAATATTGCGGCGAAAATCCCGAATAAATCCCGAAAAAATTCCTAATAAATCCCGAAGAAAGCCGCGAAAAACGCCGAAACCGCCCGAAAAATCGTCCGCAAAGTGAAACCTTTCGAAAAATATAAGAAAAGCGGCGAAAAACGCTTTGATTTTCAGGCAAAATATTGTAAAATATATAGGTGATATATTCGCGCGTTTTTTCGCGCGCGTTACAAAAATTTTCAATGCGGAGATCAACGATGGGAATTTTCGGATTTTTAGCAAACAGCGACAGCAGGCGCAGCCTTAAAAAGCTTAATAAAATCGCGGACAGCGTGGAAGCGCTCGATTCAAAATACGCCGCGATGGACGATGAAACGCTGAAAGCGCAGACGAACGTATTAAAAGAACGCTTAAAGGCGGGCGAAACCACCGACGATATTTTGCCGGACGCATTCGCCGCGCTTCGCGAAGCGGCATGGCGCGTACTCAATATGAAGCACTTCCGCGTGCAGATAATCGGCGGTATCTGCCTGCATCAGGGACAGATTGCGGAAATGCGCACGGGCGAAGGCAAAACGCTTGTGGCAACGCTTCCCGCGTATTTAAACGCCTTAACGGGCAAGAGCGTGCATATCGTCACCGTAAACGACTACCTTGCCAAGCGCGACGCCGAGTGGATGGGCAAAGTGCATAAATTCATGGGACTTACCGTGGGCGTGGTAGTGCCGGGCATGGACGACGATCAGAAGCGCGCCGCTTATCAATCGGATATCGTCTACGGCACGAACAACGAATTCGGCTTCGATTATCTGCGCGATAATTTAAAAACCGATCTCACCAAAATGGTGCAGCGCGATTTGTCGTTCGCCATTGTAGACGAAGTGGACTCGATTTTAATCGACGAAGCGCGTACCCCGCTGATCATTTCGGGCAAGGGCGAAAAATCTTCCGATCTGTACGTGCAGGTAGATAGATTCGTGCGCACGCTTTCGGGCGGTTTCGACGACGAGCTGAAAGAGGAAGAAGACGAAGCTTTCCGCGCCGCGCGCGAAGCCGCGAAAGAGAATAAGGGCAAAAAGAAGAATAAAAAGGCCCTTGCGGAAGCCGCCGCGGAAGACGAAGAATCCGAAGAAGAGTACGTAGACTACACGAAAATGTCGCTCGAAGAGCAGGCGAATTACGAAGCGGAGCAGGAAGAAAAACGCCGTATCGCCGCGCAGAACGCCCCCGAAGGCAAAAAGGCGCTCGCGAAGAACAAAGATTGGGATTATATCGTAAACCGCAAAGATAAAACGGTGGAACTTACCGATTCGGGCGCGCAGAAAGCGGAAAGATTTTTCCATATCGACAACATTGCGGAAATCGCGCACGCCGATTTAAACCATCATATCCAGCAGGCGCTCAAAGCGCACAAGCTTTTCAAGCGCGACGAAGATTATATCGTTAACGACGGCGAAGTGATCATCGTAGACGAATTTACGGGCAGATTGATGATCGGGCGTCGCTATTCCGACGGACTTCATCAGGCAATCGAAGCGAAAGAAGGCGTGGAAGTCAGAAGCGAGAATAAGACGTACGCCACCATCACTTTCCAGAATTATTTCCGTTTGTACGGCAAGCTTTCGGGCATGACGGGTACGGCGAAAACGGAAGAAGCGGAATTCCGCACGATTTACTCGCTGGACGTTATCGAAATCCCCACCAACAAGCCGATCAAGCGTATCGACCTGCCCGATATGGTGTATTCCACGATCGACGGCAAAAAGCGCGCCATCGTGCAGGAAATTATCGAAAGAAACAAGAGCGGGCAACCGGTGCTTGTGGGTACGGCTTCGGTGGATAAATCGGAAGAGATTTCGCGACTGCTCCATAAAAACGGCGTAAAACACAACATTTTAAACGCGAAGAACCACGAACGCGAAGCGGAAATCGTGGCGCAGGCGGGCAGATACGGCGCGGTGACGATCGCCACCAACATGGCGGGGCGCGGCACGGATATTCTGCTCGGCGGCAACCCCGAGTACCTTGCGAAAAAACGCCTTCGCGAAGAAGGCGCGGCGCACGAAGACATCGAACTCGCCGTCAGCACGTATATCACCGACGTCGACGATAAGATTCTTGCGCTTCGCGATCGCTATAAAAAGGTGTACGAACACTACAAGGCGGAAACGGACAAAGAAAAAGAGCAGGTGATCGCCGCGGGCGGACTTTGCATCATCGGCACGGAACGCCACGAATCCCGCCGTATTGATAATCAGCTTCGCGGGCGCGCGGGTCGTCAGGGCGACATCGGTATGTCCGTGTTCTTCCTGTCCCTTGAAGACGATCTTGTAAAGCGTTTCGGCGGCGAAAGAATGAAAGCGCTGTACAATTTCTTCAAGATCGACGAAGATACCTGCCTGCAATCGAGAATGCTTTCCCGTGGCATTGCCAACGCGCAGAAAGCGATCGAAGGCAGAAACTTCGGCATCCGTAAAAACGTGCTTCAGTACGACGACGTCATGAATAAGCAGCGCGAAGTGATGTACGCCGAGCGTATGAAAGTGTTAAAGGGCGAAAACGTCCACGATCAGGTGCTGAAATACATTCCGGATTACGTGGAAGAAGTGGTGCGTTCCGCCGTGAATGCAGACGATATGCCCGAGCTTTGGAACGAAACGGAACTCAACGCCGCGCTCGAAGCGAAGCTCCTGCCCGAAGGCACGAATTACGTCACGCGCGAGAAGCTCGAAAAGTGGGATTATCCGCTTGCCATTCAGAAAATCACGGCGAAAACCGTCAAGGAATATGAGAAGAAAATCGAAGAAATTTCCGCCATGGGCGTGGATTTTTCCGACGTGGAACGCCGCGTGCTTCTGATGACGGTAGATCGCAACTGGATCGACCATATCGACGCGATGGATCAGCTGAGAAAGGGCATCGGCTTGCGTGCTTACGGGCAGGTTGATCCGATTATTTCGTATAAAAAAGAAGGCTTCGACATGTTCGACGAAATGGTGGAACGTATTCAGCGCACCACGATTTCCGTGCTTTTGAAAGTGCGTATCGAACTTCGTGCAAACGGCGGCGCACCCGTCCGCCCCGCGCAGAACACGCAGAACACGCAGAACGCGCAGCAAAAGCCGCAAACGGCGCAGCAAAGCGGCGAGCGCAGAGTATTCCGCCGTCAGATGCCCGAACCCATTCAAAATATGTCTTCGTATAAAGAAGCGCAGGCGCGCGCGGCGCAAGCTCAGGCACAGGCGCAGCGGCAAAACGCGAATAACGGCGAAAATAACGGCAATAATTAAAGCGTTCAAACGGAAAAATCAAGAGAATTTATGTTTAAGGCAGACGATTACAGATTAAAAATACAGGGGATGCGCGGCGTGCTTTCCGAAGCGGGGTACGCGCTCGATCTCGAAAATCAAAAGAAAAAGCTCGAAGAACTGAAAGCCGAGCAGGAAAAGCCGGAAGTATGGCAAGATCTCGAAAAATCCACGAAAATCGGCAGAGAAATCGCGCACATACAGAATAAT
>CALARO010000059.1 GCA_937888935.1 uncultured Clostridia bacterium | reverse complement strand
CAATCAGCCGGTGATCGCCCGGGGCGAAGTTACGGTGGCGCAACTTGACGAAATCCATAAAAAAATGGAAACGCTGCTCGGCGAAGAAGGGGCGTTCGTCAACGCGATTTATTATTGCCCGCACCACCCGCACAAAGGGTACGCGGGCGAAGTGGCGGAACTGAAAATTGATTGCGATTGCCGCAAACCGAAAGCGGGACTTTTGTATCGCGCGGCGGAAGATTTCAATATAGATCTGAAGCAGTCGTGGATGATCGGCGACGGCGAAACGGACGTGGAATGTGGAAAAAACGGCGGGTGTCATACCGCGAAAATCGGCGAAAAAGGCAACGCCGACGTAAGCGGAAACAGTCTGCTGGAATGTGTAAATATAATTTTAGATAAGGTGAATATCAATGAATAAACAGATAAAACTTTTGATCGAAAGATACCCGGCGTTGTCGGTATGCGAAGAAGAAATCGAAAAGGCGTACAAAGTTCTGGAAGAGTGTTTTGCCGCGGGGCATAAGCTGCTGATCGCGGGCAACGGCGGAAGCTGTTCGGACGGCGAGCATATCGCGGGCGAGTTGATGAAAGGGTTTAAATTGCAGCGGAAATGCCCGGAAGAGTTTGCGAAAAAGCTGAAAGCGATCGACGCGGAACGCGGCGCGGAGCTTGCGGAAAAATTGCAGGGCGGCTTGCCCACGATCGCGCTTGATAATCATCAGGCGTTGAATACGGCGTATGTAAACGACGTGGAAAACGGCGGCTTGCTCACGTATGCGCAGCAGGTGTACGGGTACGGAAAAGCGGGCGACGTGCTGCTTGGAATTTCCACTTCGGGAAACAGCAAAAACGTAGCGTATGCCACCGTGGTGGCAAGGGCGAAGGGCATGAAAGTGATCGGCTTGACGGGCGCGAAAGGTGGCAACCTTGCGAACGTGGCGGACGTGACGATCAAAGTGCCGGAAACGGAAACGTATATGATACAGGAATTGCACCTGCCGATATACCATTGCCTGTGCCTGATGCTTGAAGAAAGATTTTTCGGCGGAAATTAAGTTTTCCTTTTTTATAGCCTTCCCCTTGGGGGGCGGGCATCGCCCGTTTCGTAGCGGACTACCGCAATTCGTTTGAAATTTTAATTTTTGTCTTTATTATAGCCTTCCCCTTGGGGGGAAAGGTGTCTGCGAAGCAGACGGATGAGGGGCGTAACTTGTTTTCTAACACAATCATTTCAAGCGAAGGGGTGCAACTTGTTTTCTGATACAATCGTTTTAAACATAAAAAACGGCCGCGCGGAGCGAAAATCGCTCCGCGCGGATCATTTTGGAAATCATTTTTGCCGATACCGTTTTTATTCTTCTTTCCCTTCTTCCGCCGGCTTTTTCTTCTTGCCCGAAAAAATCAGAAGCGCCGTTAAAAGCAGCGGGAAAAACGTTGCGAATAAAAACCCGATTTTTAAATTGTCGTTAAAAAGTCCCGATACATACCCCGCCACCGAAGGTCCGCTTGTGCAGCCGATGTCGCCGCCGAGCGCAAGAAACGAAAACATCGCGTTGCCGCCGCCTTTGATCCCCGCCGCCGCAAGCGAATACGTTCCGGGCCACATCAATCCCACCGAAAACCCGCAAAGCGCCATGCCGCATAAGGAAAGCACCGCCGATGGCGAAAACGCGATAACAAGATACGAAATCACGCATAAAACGCCGCTTGCCGTCATGGCTTTTTTCAAGTCGATTTTCTCGCCGAATTTGCCGTATAAAAGCCGCGAAACGCCCATCGTAACGCCAAAAAGCGCAGGGCCGAACAGATCGCCGAGCGTTTTCGATACGCCTAAACCCTTTTCGGCAAACGCGGAAGCCCATTGCGCCACGGCGGATTCCGCCGCGCCCGCGCCTAAAATAATCAGAAAGTAAAACCGGAACGAGCGGCATTTCAAAAGCTCGGAAATGCGCATCGAAGGCGCGCCGTCTTCGGAAAGCGAACCGAGCGGCACGAATAAAAACAGCACGGCGTTCGCGGCGGGCAGTATCGCCCACACCAGCGTTAAAATGCGCCAATGCTGCGTGCCGGTGAGCGCGAAAAACAGCGCGGAAAGCGAAATCACGCACACGCTGCCCCAGCAGTAAAACGAGTGCAGAAGGCTCATCGTTTTGGCTTTATGTTCCGACGGGCAGGATTCCACGATCGGGCTTATCACCACTTCTAAAAGTCCGCCGCCGATCGCGTACACGAATACGGATAAAAGCAAGCCGACGAACGGATCGGGCAGGGCGCGCGGCAGAATCGTGAGCAGCACAAGTCCCGCCGCG
>CALARO010000058.1 GCA_937888935.1 uncultured Clostridia bacterium | reverse complement strand
CACGATTGCGGGCGTGATCATCGTGCTGATGCTTGCGGCGGACATGCTTGAAGAAACGCTCGGCGCGCTCGATTCGATTTCGCGGCTGACGGGCGTGGAAAACGGACTTGTAAAAATCCTTTTAAAAATCGTGGGGATCGGATACCTTACGGAATTTGCGGCGGGGATTTTGCTGGATTTCGGCTCGCCGAGCGTTGCCGATAAAGTGGGGCTGGGCGGAAAACTGACGATCGTAGCGGTGTCTTTACCGCTGATTTCGCGTGTGCTGACGGTTTTAAACGCTTTTCTGGGGTTGATATGAGCGCGGAATTTTCGAAACGGTTTTTCCATGGAAAAAGAATTAAAATCGGGGCGGTTTTGCTTGTTTTTCTTTTGATTTTATGCGTTTTTGCGCCGTTTCCGGCGTTGGCGACGTATCGGGGAAAGAGCGAAACGAGCGGCGAAACAAGCGAAAAAAGCGGAAAAGACGCCCTGAACGAAAGCATTTACGAACAAATCGGTCGGCTCGATCTCGGCGAATTACAGGCGTATCTCGATACCCTTGACGGCTTTGACGATAAAGGCGTGGGCGAGCGGCTGATTTCTTATATCGGCGGCGAAAATTTCGGCTACGGCGACTTTTTTTCTCAGCTACGCGAAATCTTTTTCAAGGACGTGAAAGATCTTCTTCCCGCGTTCGCCACGGTGGGGGCGGCCGCGCTTTTATGCGGCGTTTTTGCGGCGATCAGAAGCTCTTCGGGCGCGAAATCCACGGAAAACGCTCCGTTTCTCGTGACGTTTTCAGCCGTTTTACTGCCCGTTTTAACGACGGTGGCGGTATGTTTCACGGCGGCGAAAAGCGCGCTCGACGCTATCGAAAAGCAAATTCAGCTGATTTTTCCCGTGCTTTTAACGCTGATGAGCGTAAGCGGAAAAACGGCGACGGCGGCGATTTACACGCCTGCGGCGGCGTTTGTATCCACGGGCGCGATTTCTTTGGTGCGGCAGGCGCTGTTTCCCGCGGCGATCGCGATTGCGGCGTTTTCCGTGGCGGGAAATCTTTCGCCGCAGCTTAAACTCAATCGGTTCGGCGCGTTTTTCAAAAGCATTTACAAATGGCTGATCGGCATTATGATTTCCGTTTTCGGGTTGTTTTTTACGGCGCAGGGCTTAGGCGCGGCGGCGTATGACAACGCGGCGAAACGTGCGGCGAAATACGCGATCGGGGCGGGCGTGCCGATTGTGGGCGGTTTTTTATCGGGCGGGTTCGATCTCGCGCTGGCGGGCGGCGCGCTGATCAGGAATTCGGTGGGGTATCTCGGCATGCTTTTACTTCTCGCCGTGATTTTAAAGCCGCTTGCGCTGCTGGTTTCGGCGAACGTGCTGTTGCGGTTTACCGCCGCGATCACGCAGCCGCTCGGCGATCAGAGAATTTCCGATTTTCTCGGGGAAACCGCCGACAACGTGAATTATGTGCTGGCGGGCGTTCTGATGGCGGCGTTTATGTATTTTATCATGTTGCTTTTGTGCGTATGCGGCGCGGAGGCGGCGATATGAGAGCGTATTTGTTTGCGGTATCGGGTACGGTGATTATCGCGGCGATCGTGACGGCGATTGCGCCCGAAGGAAAAATTTCGGGCGTTGTGAAAACGGCGGTGAAGCTTGTTTGCCTGATCGTGATCGCCGAGCCGATCGCAAAATATTTCGTTTCCGTCGGGAAAGGCGAAAATCCGACGTTTTCCGACGAAAGTTTTTTTGACGAAACCGTCATAACCGCGGACGAAGATTTCATAAAATATTGCAGAGATATGAGAATTGCCGAAGCGGAAAGCCAAATCGAAACGGAAATTTCGAAAAAGTACGATCTTACGGCAAAAATCTCGCTCGAATGGCGGGCGGAAGAAGACGGAAGAATAAAAATCATTCGTATTCTTGCGAAAGTGCCGCCGCAAACGGACGAAAAAACGCAGAAAGCATTGCAAAAGGATCTGAGCGAAACTTACGGAACGGAAGCGGAAATTACCGTCGGAAACGAGTGAGCGAACGGAGGGCGAAATGAAAAAAGCGAAAATTTCGAAAGACAAACTGCGCGACGTGCTGCTTGTATCCTGCCTTGCGCTGCTGCTTGTATTCGCCGTGTGGAAAATCTTTTACACGCCGGGCGCAACTTCGCGGTTTTCTTCCGGTTCTTCGGGGCAAAGCTCGGCGACGACGGCGAGCGCGGCGGCAAGCGAAAAAGAAAAAAGTCTTTCGGCGTTTTTATCGGAAATGGACGGCGTGGGAAGCGCGGAAGTGCGGATCTGCGAAAGCGAAGACGGCGTTTTAAGCGTTGCCGTGGTGTGCGACGGCGCGAAAAACATACGCGTAAATTCGGATATCCGCGAAGCGGTGTCCGCCGCGCTCGGGGTAGACGAAAAGAACGTGAAGATCTACCCGAAAAGCAAATAAAAAAGCGGCGGGCGGCGCGGATTTCGGGCGCAACGTAAGAGAAAACGCAGCCGCGAAAAGCAATTAAAATCAAAAAATAAATAAGTAAAAGGAGAAAAACTTATGGCAAAAACTCTCTCAAACAAAAAGAAGATCATTGTGATGTCTGCGCTGGTGCTGCTGCTTGCGGTGACTGCCGTTTTCAACTTCGTGCTTGCGGATACGGGCGCGAACGCGAAAGCGAACGAGCCTGTGACGGCGGCGAATTATTTCGCAACGTACCGCTCGGAAAGGACGACGACGAGAAACGAAGAGCTGACGCAGCTCGACGGCGTGATCGCGCTGTATCAGCCGGGCGACGCGAAGTACGAAGAAGCCACGAAGATGAAGATGGAAATCGTTGCGGCGATGGAAAAAGAGCTTGTGGTGGAAACGATGGTGAAAGCGATCGGATTTTCGGACGCGGTGGTGACGGTTTCGAGCGACTTCGACAGCGTAAACGTATTTATAGACACGCCCGAGCTGACGTATGATTCCGCGCTTTCGATTTACAACACGCTGAAAAACGAAACGGGAATTTCGCCCGAAAAGATCAGAATCGTGCCGATCAATTCGGAAAGCTGAAAGGCGTTTCGCGGCGGAAAAAGATGAAAAAAATGTTACAAAGGGATAAAAAAACGAAAAAGAAGCAAACTTAGGCAAACAATTTGCCTTAAAACAGTAGAAATCTTCCGAATAATGTGCTATAATATTAGCGTAAACAATTATTCGGGAGATTTTTTGCAATGTCTAATTACAAATTCGGCGCAAAAGGCGAAGGCAAAGGAAAGGTTGTGTACAACGCCGGGATCATCAACGGCATCGTGGCGCTTGCCATCAACGAGGTGGAAGGCGTGCGGCTC
>CALARO010000057.1 GCA_937888935.1 uncultured Clostridia bacterium | reverse complement strand
AAATCGAGCCGCCGCCGATCCCCACTTTCACGAAATCCGCGCCGCAATCAGCAAGGAAGCGGAAACCGTCCGCGTCCACCACGTTGCCCGCGCCCACTTTTACGCTGTCGCCGTACTTGCCGCGAATCCACGCGATCGTGCGCTTCTGCCACTCGGAAAAGCCTTCGGAAGAATCAATACACAAAACGTCTGCGCCCGCTTCGATCAGCGCGGGGACGCGTTCTTCGTAGTCGCGCGTGTTAATGCCCGCACCCACCACGTATCTCTTTTCGCTATCGAGAAGCTCGTTCGGGTTCTGCTTATGCGAGTCGTAATCTTTGCGGAACACGAAATACCGCATTTTTCCGTCTTTCGAAATAATCGGCAGCGAATTGAGCTTGTTATCCCAGATAATGTCGTTCGCTTCCTTCAAAGAAACGCCTTCTTTCGCCGTGACGAGCTTTTCGAACGGAGTCATAAATTCTTTCACTTTCGTAGCCACGTCCATGCGGCTCACGCGATAATCGCGGCTCGTAACAATCCCCACAAGCTTGCCTTCCGACGTGCCGTCCGCCGTCACCGCCACCGTGGAATGTCCCGTTTTCTCTTTGAGCGCGATCACGTCCGCCAGAGTATCTTCGGGCGAAACGTTGGAATCGCTCGTAACGAAACCCGCTTTATAATTCTTCGCGCGCGCCACCATCGCCGCTTCGTTCTCCACCGACTGCGAGCCGTAGATAAACGAAACGCCGCCTTCCGTAGCCAGCGCGATCGCCATTTTATCGCCCGATACCGACTGCATAATCGCCGATACCATCGGAATATTCATCGTGATTTTCGGCTGCTCGCCCTTTCTGAATTTCACAAGCGGCGTTTTCAAAGAAACGTTCGCGGGGATTGCTTCCGCCGAAGAATACCCGGGGATTAACAGGTACTCGTTAAAAGTATGAGACGGTTCGTCGATGTATTTCGCCATTGTTGTTTTCTCCTTTGCGTTGTTTTTATTTGTTTGCGGCAAAGGCTTCCGCCCGCCGTATCGTTATTAAAAATCGTTGTTAAAATAAACCCGTGATATTGCCGTTTTCGTCCACGTCGATGTTTTCCGCGGCGGGTACTTTCGGCAGTCCCGGCATCGTCATAATGTCGCCCGTAAGCGCAACGATAAAGCCCGCCCCCGCCGATACTTTCAGATTGCGCACCGTCACTTCGAAATTTTCGGGCGCGCCCAAAAGCTGCGGATCGTCCGAAAACGAATACTGCGTTTTCGCGATACACACGGGCAGATTTCCGAAGCCGAGTTCACGCAACCGTTCCGCCTGTTTTTTCGCGTTCGACGTAAACGCCGCGCCTTTGCCGCCGTATACTTTTCTCACAATCACGTCGATTTTTTCTTCCGTGGTAAGCTCGTTTGCATAAGCGAAGCGGAAGCTTTCTTCGCCCGACGGCGAAACTTCGCACAGCCGCGCCACTTCTTCCGCCAGCTCTTCGCCGCCCTTACCGCCTTCCGCCCACACGTTTGAAAGACAAACTTTCACGCCGAGCTTCTCGCATTCTTCTTTCACGCAGTCGATTTCCGCCTGCGTATCGGCGGGAAAACGATTGATCGCCACCGCGCACGGCAAGCCGTATACGTTTTTCACGTTGGATACGTGCCGCAAAAGATTGGGTAAGCCTTTTTTCAGCGCGCCGAGATTTTCCGTTGCCAGTTCTGTTTTTTTCAGCCCGCCATGCATTTTCAGGGCGCGCACCGTGGCAACCACCACCGCCGCCGCGGGTTTCAGTCCCGCTTGACGGCACTTGATATCGAAAAACTTTTCCGCGCCGAGATCCGCCCCGAAGCCGGCTTCCGTCACCACGTAATCGGCAAGTTTCAAAGCCGTTTTCGTGGCAAGCACAGAATTGCAGCCGTGCGCGATATTTGCAAACGGACCGCCGTGTACGATCGCGGGCGTGCCTTCCAAAGTCTGCACGAGATTCGGCTTCAACGCGTCTTTTAAAAGCGCAGTCATCGCCCCCGCCGCCTTTAAATCGCCGCAGGTGACGGGATTATCGTTTATATCGTATGCCACCACGATTTTTTTCAGCCGTTCTTTTAAATCGGAAAGCGAAGAAGCAAGGCATAATACAGCCATCACTTCGCTTGCCACCGTAATATCGAAGCCGTCTTCGCGCGGCGTGCCGTTCGCCTTGCCGCCCAGGCCGTCCACGATGTTACGAAGCTGACGATCGTTCATATCCACGCACCGCCGCCACGTGATTTTTGTTGCCCTGCTGAATATGATTATCGAGCATCGCCGCAAGCAGATTGTTTGCCGCGCCGATCGCGTGGAAATCGCCCGTAAAATGCAGGTTGATATCTTCCATCGGCACTACCTGCGCGTATCCGCCGCCCGCCGCGCCGCCTTTCACGCCGAATACAGGCCCGAGCGAAGGCTCGCGAAGCGCGACTACGGCATTTTTACCGATCCGCCGCAATCCGTCCGCCAAACCGATCGAAGTCGTCGTTTTTCCTTCGCCCGCAGGCGTTGGCGAAATCGCCGTAACAAGCACGAGCCTGCCGTTTTTTTCGCCCGCTTTATCGTTTAAAAGCGATAAAGCGATTTTCGCCTTGTATTTCCCGTACGGTTCAAGGTACTTTTCGTCAACCCCCGCGTTTTTCGCGATTTCGTAAATCGGCTTGATTGCCGCGCGCCGTGCGATTTCGATATCCGATAAAATCTCTTTCGTTCCGGGCATGTATTTTCCCTCCGTCGTCTTTTTCCCGCGCGTCTCTCGCGCACGCCGCGCACACACGCGCACCACAAATAGCATTGATATATTTTTACAAGTATCCCACAAACCGCCGCAAACTGTCAAGAGAATTTTCAGCCGCCGAAAAAATATTTTCGCCAAAAATTTTTCCCGCTTTCGAAAAAGCGGGAAGTCAAAACTTATTTTCCGTATTTCAGCGGAAGATCGAATTTTTCTATGCGCGAGCGGGATTCTTTCTCACATTCGGGGCGTTCGAACACGTCGCGCGAGCGATCGCCGTCTTTATTGAACGTCAGCCACCCGAGATCTTTGAAATGGAACGCCTCGTTCGATCCCGTGCCGCCGTCGAACGCCGCAGGCACGTTTACGCCCTTTTTTAAAAGTTCTCGATATTCTTCAAGGTATTTTTCGTACACATCGCGCGGCGTACACCCCCGGCGCACGCACACGCCCGCCGCAATTCCCGCCGCTTCGCCCAGCTGG
>CALARO010000056.1 GCA_937888935.1 uncultured Clostridia bacterium | reverse complement strand
GAAGAAGTTTGTGCGCCTGAAAGGCGATCGGGTGATTTACAAATAAATCACCCGATCGCCTTTCAGGCGCACAAACTTCTTCACGGTGTACGCCGTGCCGCCCTTTTCTTTGCGCAAAAACGCGATCAGGGTATCCGCCGCTTCCGCCAGACGATCGTTGCGATAGCTCATGCACCACCTTGTGTATTCTTCGAAAAACGTTTTCGAAAGCGCGGGATCGGCGTTGTCTTTCAGATGCATATACCGCGCGATCTCTTCGTCGTTCATTTTTTCGTACTGCTTCTCGTAGGGAATGTACGCGATCAGCCTGATTTGCGGATACAATTTTTTCAGCGAAAGCACGCACTCGCCCGCAAGCATATCAAACCCGCGCGCCATGCCGCAATAAAAATCCGTCGCGCCGAGTTTTATGCAATTTTCCACCGCTTCGTACAATTTCCGCGCCGAAAAATCGGGATATTTCGCAATTTCGCGATGCCCCGTAAACGCCACGCTTTTTATCGGCTTTTCCAACTGCGAAAGCTCGATTTTCAGTTGTTTTTCCTGTGTTTCCATCGTTTTTTCGCTTTTACAGCGGCTGTTTTCTCTCTTTTCCGTTCCCGCGCGGATATTTTTCCGGCGTCTGCTTTATTTTTTTCACCACGGCAAGATTTCTCGCGCCGTACCCTTCGGGCAGCTCGTAGGGGAAAATTTCCGCTTCTTTCCCGCCAAGCTCTTTCACGGCGCGCTTTGCTTCTTCTATTTCCGCCGTATCCGCGCTTTTATAGGCGATAAACGCGCCGCCTTTTTTCACGAGCGGCATCGAATATTCGCACAAAACGTTCATCCGCGCCACCGCCCGCGCCACCGCAAAATCGAAGTTTTCGCGGTAGTTTTTATCCCTTGCGGCGTCTTCCGAACGCATATTACAAATATTCATTCCCGAAAACCCGAGTTTATCCACAATAAAACTTAAAAAATCGCACTTTTTTCCCACGCTTTCAAATAGAGTGAAGCGCAGATCTTCCCGCAAAATTTTCAGCGGCACAGAGGGAAACCCCGCGCCCGAGCCGATTTCCGCAACGCTCGCGCCCTCAAAAAACAATTCCCGCGCCGCCGCCGAATCGAGAAAATGCTTATACGTCACGTCCTTTTCTTCTGTGATCGCGGTGAGATTGTATTTTTCGTTAAATTCAAGCAGATAGGCGCGGAAAGCTTCGAATTTTTCGCGATATTCCCCGCATATCAACCGCAGATTTTCTTCTGTATTCACAACGAATTTTTCCATGCTTTCATTATATCACAAGCGCAAAAAAAACACAAGTTTTTTCGCGGCAGCTTTCCTTATTTTTCGTTTTCCACTTTTCCCACATTCCGATTTTCCACAATTCTAAACTTATCCACATTTTCTGTGGATAACTTTTTTTATTCTTATATTTATTCACTTTTAATTGCATATTTTTATACTCATTTTTCCCGTTTCCCGACTTGTTCCACTTGTCCACATTTTTCTTCCACCGTTTATCCACAGAATTCCGCCGCTTATTCACACCCGAAAAAGCCTTATTTTTAAAGGGTTTCAATGGCATTTTTCCCGCTTTTCCACAATTTCACCGCGCCTACTATTACTACTAATATTCAATATATTATTACAATCAACGGTTTAGCCGAATGGAAACAAGCTTGAGAAATTCAAAAAAAATCAGCAGTATTTTTTTCCGCGTGCGCGCGAGCGCGAGTATGCGGGCGCAAATATAATAAAGAAAAAAAGAAAATCGCGAGAAAATTTTTACAGACAAAAGATTTTTGCTTGCAAAAATACACGGAATATGGTACAATGTACGGGTGAGAGAAAGGCTGTTCGTTCGTTTTTCGTATCGCGGCGATTTCCGCCGAGCAAAGGCGAAAAAAGCAAACGAAAAAAGCCGTTTCAAGGGAGGTTTTGGCAGCAATGAAATTCGTATGCGATTCCATAGATTTATCCGACGCGGCGGTCACCGTAGTGAAAGCCTGCGCCGTAAGAACGCTCACGCCCGTGCTTGAATGTATCAGAATGCAGGTGAAAAACGACGGCGTTACGCTTTCCGCTTACGACGGCGAGCTTTCTATCGAAAAGAGCTTCAAGGCGGACGTTTTAGAAGAAGGCGAAGCGTGCGTAAACGGCAGACTTTTCACCGATTTTATCGGTAAAATCGGCAACACGCAGATCACCGTAGGCACGGAAGAGCAGGGTCTTGAAATCCGTTACGACGATTCGCGTTCGTTTATGCAGGTGCTTCCCGCCGACGAATTCCCGCGCCTTGATTGCGGCGAAAGCGTAGGCTCGTTCGAAGTGGAAGAAGGCAAATTCAAAAATCTCGTGGCGCGCAGTATTTTCTGCTGCGCTTCCGACGACAGCCGCCCCATTTTAAAGGGTTGCCTTCTCGAAACGGAAGGCGGCATGCTTCGCGCTTCCGCGCTGGACGGCTACCGTATGGCCACCACCGAATGTGAAATCGTAAGCGGCGACGACGGCAAGAAAATCGTATGCCCGGCGCGCACGCTCGGCGAAATTTCGAGAATGCTCGCGGGGGCGGACAAGCTTTTGAAAGTGGAATTTTCGGCGAACCATCTTCGCGTAGTCGTAGACGAAACCACGCTGATTTCCCGGCTTTACACGGGCGAATTCGTAAAGCGCGAAAATATTTTCCCGCCGTCATTCACCACGGAAGTCACGTTGAAGCGCATGGAACTTATCGAGAGCGTAGAGCGCGCGAGCGTTCTGATCCGCGGCGAGAAAAACAACCTGATCATCATGGAAGTGAAAGGCGGCGCGGTGTTCGTAACGGCGAATTCCGAAATCGGCAACGTGGCGGAAAAGGTAAACGCCGAACTCGAAGGCAAAGAAATCCGCATCGCCATGAACGGAAAATACGTGCTTGACGCTTTGAAAGCGCTCGACGAAGAAGAGATCGTGATGTACATGAATACGCCGATCGCGCCCTTCGTTCTGAAAAATAAAGAGAATAAATACGGGGCATATCTCATTTTACCTGTGAGAACAACCGCATAAACGCTTGACGAGGCGGGCGGTTTCGTGTATAATAGACGGGATAGCCGCTTCCGGGCGCAATAAAATCATAAAAAAATTCGAGAAAAGATCAAAAAGATCGTAAGGAGAAAACATCATGAAAAGAACGTACCAACCCAAGAAAAGACAGAGAAGCAAAGTACACGGATTCAGAGAAAGAATGTCTACGAAAGGCGGAAGAAACGTTTTGAAGAGAAGAAGAAACAAGGGAAGAAAGCACCTTTCCAAGTAATCTTCGCGCAAAAAAAAGCGGCGTGCCGCAAAAAAAACGCGCTTCAAAAAACGTTTCCGCGCGAAAAAGGCGGAAGAAAAGCCGCATTTTTGCCGATTTTCGGCGTATGCGGCTGTTCGTTTTATTGATCGCAAGCGAAATCGGGCGAAAAATCGCGCCCGCTTACACGAAAAAACGGATAGAAAACGGGTAGAAAAGTGGAATATAAAAGGCTGAAAAAACAATCGGAAATGCAGCAGCTTTTCAGAAGCGGAAAGCGCGCGTTTTCGGGTAGTCTTACGCTGATCTATCTGCCCGCGGAAGAGAATTATTTCGCGGTGTCCGTGGGCAAAAAGCACGGCAAAAGCGTGCAGCGAAACAGAATCAAGCGGCTTTTGCGCGAAGCGTACCGCCTGAATATCAAAAATCTGCGCGGCGCGTACAAAATCGTGGCTTTGCCGAAAGTGAAAGACGAGTATACCTTTTTTGCGTTCGATAAAGACGTGAAAGAAATGATACGGAGAAAAAAGCTGTGAAGCGCGCCCCGGGCGAAGAGCGAAAAACCGCGCCCGATTATTATGCGGATTTTCTGCCTAAGACGTCTTTGAGCGATATTCTCTACGTAAACGGGCATGTGCTTTCGAAAATTTTCAGGCCGTATTTAAAAATGCTTTGTATGCGGCTGATCATCTTCTATCAGAAGCACATTTCGCACCACACGTGCCTGTATCGCCCCACCTGTTCGCAATATACGCTGGAAAGCATCAATAATCGCGGCGTTATTTCCGGGATTTTTCTCGGCGCGTGGCGGATACTTCGTTGCAATCCGTTTTCGAAAGGCGGCTACGATCCGCCCAAAGAAAGCCGGTATCTCAAATGGGTGCTTTGAAAACGCATGCAAAAGTAAAAAAATAAACGACGGAAATTATTAAAAATGCAGATTTTTCAAATTTTAGCGGCAAACGCAGCGAAAATCGTCGTGCCGGGTACGCCCGCCGACGTGGTAAAGCTGGACTGGATTGCCCGCATCATCAGAGCCATTATCGAAGGCGTAGGCAGCGTGGGCGTGGGGATTATTTTGTTCTCGCTCGTGCTGAAAGCCATCGTTTTGCCGTTCGATATTTATCAGCGCGTTTCGATGACGAAGCAAAACGCCAAAATGAAAGAAAATCAGGCGAAAATGGAAAAGCTTCAGAAGCAGTACGCCAACGATAAAGCGGCGTACAATCAGAAGCTGATGGAAATGTACAAAGAAAACGGTATTTCCATGTTTTCTTCGTGCCTGCCCGCGATTTTATCCATCGTGATCTTCATCGTGGCAATCAATTCCTTCAACGCCTATTCGAGATACGCGATGGTGAATAACTACAACGATCTTGTGGAAGCCTACCGCAGCGAAATTTTCTCGTACACCGCGGAAATCAAGGAAGAAAATATCGTTACGGGCAATTATAAAGACGGCAGCTACGAAATCGCGGCAGACGGAAACGGCGAATATTATCTCGTGATCGACGGCGATAATAATCATTTCGTCACCATGGCGGCGGCGCGCGAAAAAGAAAACGGCGCGTTCAGAGAATATGCCACGGCGGAAGAAAAAATCGAGTATATTAAGAACAAAGAAAAAGAGTTTTTCGTAGACGCGGACAAGTACAACGCAAGCAAATCCGCCGCGCTTTCGGCGGACGAATGCGCGAACGCCATTAAGAAGAGCGCGCAGGATCGCGTGAAAACGGAATACGAAAACAGGGTTTCGGGCGGCATGAAATTCCTGTGGATCAAAAACATCTGGGAAACGGACGCCACGTTCAAGCACCCGATGCAATCGTACAGCGATTTCAAAAAATCGGCGTTCACGTCCTCGGGCTGCGGCAAGGCGGACGATTCGAATATCTTCACGCCGTACACCGAAACGGACTACGAAACCGTAACGCTCGAATTAAAAGACTATAAGAGCAAGGCAAACGGCTATTATATTTTAATCGCGCTTTCGATCGGTACGATTTTATTGCAGCAATTCATCACGATGCGTTCGCAGAAAGAGCAGCAGAAATTCTCTTCGGCGGACGGCACGGGCGCGGCAAATCAGAAAATGATGATGGTGGTAATGACGGTAATGTTCGCCATCTTCGCGTTCATGTATTCTTCCGCGTTCTCGATTTACATGATCACGAGCAATATCGTATCCATGATCATGACGCTCGTTATCAATAAATTGGTGGCGGTGGCGATGTCGAAGCAGGAAGAGAAGAGAATGCAGGAAAAGTACAACAATCGTTTTCCGGGCAGATCGTACAAAAACGACAAAGACAAGAAGAAAAAGTAAATTCTTAAAAGACAAGGAGTTTTCAGAATAAAAATGCAGAAGTTTAAGGAATACACCGCGAAAACCTCGGAAGAGGCGATCGAAATCGGTTTGCAAGATTTGGGGTTGACAAGAGAAAACGCCGAAATCCGCGTGCTGGAAGAAGGCAGAAAAAAACTGTTCGGCTCGGTGAAAGCGCGCGTGGAAATCGCGCCGCTTAGCACGGAAGAAACGGCGGAAAGCGCGGCGGAAACGGTTGCGGAAGAAACGCCGGCGGCAGAAACGAAAGCGGAAGAAAAAGCGGACGCGGTAAGCGAAAAGAAGAAGCGGCTTGCGAAAATTCAGACGAACGCGGAAGGCAAAACGGACGGCGAAAGAGCCGTAGAATTTTTAGACGGCTTGTTCTCGATCATGCATATCGCTGCGGCAACCGAGCTTGTGGCGGAAAACGAAGAAATTCACATCAACGTAACGGCGGCGAACAACAACGCGCTGATCGGCAGAAAAGGCATGCTGCTCGACGCGGCGCAAACGCTCGCGGGCGCGGTGGCGAATATCGGCAGAGAAGATTATAAGCGCGTGGTGGTAGACTGCGAAAACTACCGCGAAAACCGCGAAGAAACGCTGGAACGGCTTGCGCACAATCTCGCTTCGAAAGCGGTGCGGCTCGGCAGAAAAGTGCGGCTCGAGCCGATGAACCCGTACGAACGGCGCATCATTCACGCCGCGCTTGCTCAAAACGGCGAAGTCACCACCGAAAGCGAAGGCAAAGAGCCGGCGCGCTATATCGTGATCATTCCCGTAGGCGTGGAAGACGATCGCCCTCCGTTGTATGCGGGAAACGATAAGCGCGAAGCGGAAAGATTAAACCGCAGCGAAAAAGGCGGCTACAATAAAGTCTATCAGGGCAATCGCGAAGGCGGCAGAGGCGGCAGAGATAACCGCGGCGGTCGCGGCGGCTACGGCAACAGAAACAACCGCGGCGGCAAGGGCGGCTTCAATCGCGGCGGCAGACCTTCCGGCGATCGTTCTTCCGTGTATAAAAAGCCGGCGGGCGATTTCTTCGGCACGTTTCTCGGCAACAGCGGCAACGACGGCAGCAACGATAATAAAGAAGATTAAAATTTCCAATCGAATAATAAAAGCGGGGCGAAGTTTTTTAAACTCGCCCCGCTTTTAAGCCGATTTTTCAAGTTATAGCGCGGCGTTACCGCTCGTTTTTTTACCGCGCGGCGACAGCTCTTTGAATACCGCGCGATATTATAGCGTAAGGTATTAGCGCAAGGTATCAGCGCACGCTGATTTTAATATCCCCCGTGCTTGTTTTAATCTCGCATTTTCCGCCCGAAGAAGCAGGCACATTCACTTTGCCCGTGGAAGTATCCGTCACGAACGTTTTTCCGCTTAAAAGACTGCCCGTCACGTCGCCGGTGCTTGTTTTCACGTAAATTTCGGCGGCGTCGCAGCCGATAAACGTAACGTCGCCCGTGCTGCGTTCCACGGAAATTTTATTTTTCGCCACAACGTTTTCCAGCGAAAGATCGCCCGTGCTGCCGCCCGAAATCAGATTTTCGCACGTAACGTTCGATAAATGCGCGTTGCCGGTAGAAACGTTCACCGCAAAATCGCCGCCGCACGCCGCGCCCGAAACGATTAAATTTCCTGTCGTCACGGAAAGATTCGCCGCGCCGCAGAAAACGCCGTCAACGCCGATATTTCCCGTCGTCGTTTTGATTTTCAACGCCCCGGAAACCGCCGCGCCGAAATGCACGTCGCCCGTCGTCAAAGAAATATCCGCGCGCTCGAAAGCGTAGTCTTTTGAAATATCAACGCTGCCCGTGCTGCTTTCGATACAAAGCGCGGAAAATTGCGTTTTGGGCAGGTATACCGTGATTTTCGGCTCTTCGAAATCGAAGCCGATATAATCGTACCACGCTTTCCGCGCGCCGATTTTCACGGTAAGCGCGCCGTTTTCCACGGCAACCGTATGCGTTTCTTTTTTGTCTTCGTAGCACTCAACGCGGCACTCGCCGTTTTCGGAAGCGGCGAAAGCGATATTTGCCGTCCGCGTGGAAATCGAAATCTCGTTGAAGTCTTCGCTTATTTTCGTAACGTGCGTTTCGTAGTCCGCCGCGGAAAGATTTTTAAATTTCCAATTCGCCGCCGCCAGAGCGCAGAAAAAAACAATCGCGCCGAGTAAAATCAAAGATCCCGCAATCATAAAAGCCTTTTTCATTGTATTTCTTCCTTTTTAATAAAACATTTTTTCGTAGAAAGCGCAAATTTTTTCGTAAGAACGAAAATATTTGCCGTCGCCGCCTTGCACCCGTACCCCGTAAAAATGCAAAGACCCGCTAAAATCAGCCCGCCCGAAAGCGCCGCCAAACCCGAAGCCGCGTTGCCGTGCGCAAACATCACGATGCACGCCGGCACGGCGGCAATCGCCCCGGCAATCAGCGAAACGAATACCGACCACAGCGCAACGATCAGCGCGCAAAGCACGATATACATCGAGAAAAACACGGCTGCGGCGGCAATCGCCAGCGAAAGCCAGATCGGCGAGCAGAGAACGATCAGCACGATTTCCCACGTTTTCAGCCGCCGTTTCGGCTTGATTCTCTCTTTCACCAGCCGCGTCAGGGGAATGTCCGCGATAATCTGCGCCGCAATCTCGTCCGCGCCGCCTATCTCGGCAACGGCTTCTTCTTCCGTCCGCCCGTCTTCCGTCCTGTCGTCGATCATTTCGCCGTAAAAAGCGAGCCGTTCTTCGATTTCGTCTTTCGGCAACCCCGAAAGCCGCTTTTTCAACGCGCCTAAAAATTCCTGTTTGTTCATTGCCGTTCGTCCTCCTTGATAACAAATTGATAAATCGACGTCACTTCGCGCCACTCGCTTTTAAAATCTTCGATCCGCCCGAGACCCGCCCGCGTGATATGATAGTATTTCCGCAGCCTGCCGTCGTGTTCCGAAGTGCGCACCGTCAGAAGTCCCGCGGCTTCAAGCCGTTTGAGTATCGTGTACAGCGTCGATTCAGACATTTCCAGATACGGCTTCATGTCTTTGATGATTTTATAGCCGTAAGAATCTTCGTTTTTAATCGCCGCAAGCACGCACACGTCAAGCAGACCGCGCTTTAATTGAGCGTCCATCGCATACCTCCTTTTACGCTATACATCATATCACGAAGTATTCGCCTTGTCAAGCGTTTTTCGGATATTTTTAAAAATAATTCAAAATAATTCAAAAAAAAATCGGCAGAGAAAAAATGTTCTCTGCCTTAGCCGAATGAAAACAAGCTTGTTTCTATTCGGCTAAAAATATAAAAAACAAATCAATCGCCGATAATTTTTCCGTCCGTCGAGATGGTAATCACCTGCCATGGTACAAATTTTCCGCTGTTTTTCAGCGCGTTTTCGGCGGCGCGTTGCAGTCCGCCGCAGCACGGCACTTCCATGCGCACGATCGTCACTTCTTTAATATCGTTGCGCGAAAAAATACCGCGCTTCGTAATCGAAATCGTCGAGTTTCGGGCAGCCGATCAGCGTGATTCTGCCTTTCATAAAGCTTTCGTGTATGCCCGCATACGCGTAAGCCGTGCAGTCCGCCGCAATCAGAATTTTCGCGTTTTCAAAGCACGGCGCGGTAGGGGGCAGCAAGCGGATCTGGCAGGGAAATTGCATGAGTCGCGAAGGCATGTTCTGATAAAATCCCCCAACCATAGGCGAAACGAACGCGTTTTTGTCGCTTTCTTCCGCGCTTTCTTCGCGGCGCAGATTGATCAGGCGATGCCCCGGGCAACCGCCGTGCGCGGGCGCATTTTCGCCTTGTTTCTTTTCGGCGGCAAGCCGTTTTTTATTCTCTTCCACCGCCTGTTCGTTGTAAGCCAAGGCTTCGCGCTCGGTGAAAGTAATCGCTCCTGCGGGGCAGGCGGGCAGACAATCGCCGAACCCGTCGCAGTAATCGTCGCGCAGCAGTTTCGCCTTAGCCGAATGGAAATAAGCTTAAACGTGCCTGAAAGGGCGGCATTTTCGCCCTTTTTTCCGCGTTCGCCCTTGATGTATCCCGATACACCTGCGGGCGATTGCGCAAAAAATCATCAAAAATGCCGCCCTTTCAGGTCGCTTCGCGAATTTAGCGGAGCAAATCGCGGCTCAGACAAGGCGTTTGCGCGCAGTCGTGCAAGCGCACTACAAACGCAAACAACGCAGTATCAGGCGCGATTTGCCCGCTAAATCAGTTCAAGCTTGTTTTCATTCGGCTACCTTACCATGCCGATCGCGCCTTCGTGACAAGCCGCCGCGCACGCACCGCAGCCGTTGCATTTTTCTTCGTTGATGTGAATGATTTTTCTCTTCATTCGTAATTCCTCCTTTGCGTTTCAATTATACCACAGAAAAGCGCGTTTGCAAAGCAAATAAAGCTGAAAACCATGGGAAACGGCGGGAAAATTTTCCAAAGAAAAACCCCGCCCGAAGGCGGGATAAAAATTCTGCCGGAATCAGCCGTTGCGTTTTAATTAAAAATCGAAGAGCTGTCGAAAACTTCGGCTTTCTGATCACGCGGTTTTTCGCCCGCCGCATTTCCGCCGTTGCCGCCGTTGCCGTTCGCGCCGCCCCGATTGCCGCCGTTGCCGCCGTTACCGCGGTTTTTATTTTTCTTTTTGAAATTTTTATTGTTTTTCGCGCCCGCGCCCTGCGCGTTTTGTCCGCCTTGCGAACCCTGCCCGCCTTGCGCGCCGCCGAAACTGTTTTGCGAACCCTGTGCGCCGCCTTGCGAACCTTGCGCCGCCGTATCGTTCCCGTCGAACCCGTCGTTTTCGTCGTCTTCGTCCGTCGCGGGCGCGGCGTTTTGCGCGGGTTTTTTAAAGCGCAGATCCGAAACGTCGTAATCGCGGTAAGCCACGTTGCCGGCGTTGTCGCTAATTCGCAGTTTCGCCGTCATTTTCAGCATATTCACCGAAACCACCGTGCCTGTGCCGTCCGCCGAAGAAGCTTCCGATCCGATTTTCGGCACTTTCTTGTACGCTTCGGCGTAGTAATCGTTTTCGTAGCTTAAGCAGCACATCAGCCTGCCGCAAAGACCGCTGATTTTACCGGGATTTAACGAAAGACCCTGATTTTTCGCCATTTTTATGGAAACTTTTTTAAATTCGGGCATGTTTCCCGCGCAGCAGCACACTCTGCCGCAGGGCGCAATGCCGCCGAGATACTTCGTTTCGTCGCGCGTGCCTACCTGCCTAAGCTCGATGCGGTTTCTGAACGTGGCGGCAAGCGCGCGCACCAGCTCGCGGAAGTCCACGCGCCCCGGCGAAGTGAAGAAAAACACGATTTTCGTGCCGTCGAACGCGTATTCGCAGTCCACAAGCTTCATTTCAAGACCCAGCTCGATGATTTTCTTGCGGCAGATATCCATCGCTTCGGGCTTTTTGGCAAGACACGATTCGTAAAATTCGGTGTCTTTTTCCGTGGCGATCCGCACCACGCTTTTTAAGGGGGGAGTAATTTCCGAATCTTCTATTTCCTTTTCGGGGTAAGCCACCCAGGCGTATTCGATGCCTTTTGCCGTTTCCACGATCACGGGCATGTTGCGCCTGTACTCGTCGCCCGGTTTGGGCGCAAAATAGTACAGCTTGCCGCCGCTTTTGAATTTAATCACCACTACTTTCGTCATATTTTTTTCCTTCCGGCAAGAATCCTGCCGACGGTTATCTCTAAAATTTGCGGAAACGAGCCGTTGAAATACAATTGCTTTTCGGCTTGCGAAAGATAATTCAACGCCCGTAAAATCGTGCCTTTATAATACAGCGAAGAAAGCCGCTTCACGTTCTCGCCGTCGCACGTAGGGCGGAAAGAAGCGAGAAGTCCGCGCTCTTCGGCGATTTTTCTTCTCAGCACGTCGAAATAAATGTTGCTCAGCACCGCCAGCAATTCTTTGGGGTACTTTGTTGCGCCGTATTCGCGGATCAGGTAGGGCAGCGAAGCGTGGGTAGAAAAGCACAAAGACCACGCCGCCTGCGTAATCTGCCTGAATTCGCCGCCCGTGGCAAGCTCGGCGGCTTTGCCGGGAATCCCGCCCGAAGACTTCGCGCAAAGCTCGGCGTCGGAAGCGGAAAGCGAAGGCACGGCGCGCAGAAGATAGCTTGCGATCTGCTCGTCGGAAAAGGGCGGAATTTCTATTTTTTCCACGCGGGAAAGCACGGTGGGCAGCACGGAAAAGCGGCTCGTCGCGCCGAGCAGAAAGCTCACGCCTTCGGGCGGTTCTTCCAGCATTTTCAGCATTTTATTCTGCGCTTCGCGGGTGGCTTCCGAAAAATCGCCGATCACGAACAATTTCGTTTTGCCTTCCACGGGTCGAAGAAAACATTCTTCTTCCACGGCTTCGGCGTTTTCCACGGTGAATTTCTTACCCGCTTCGGGGAAGAACAAGCAATCGGAAAAAGCTTCTTTTTGAATCAAAGAAGAAACGCGCACGAAATTGAAGGCAGTAGCAAAGTCATGCTCGAAGAAGAGCGGCGCAAAAATTTTAAGCGCGTCGCGCAGGTTTGCCGCGTCGGGGAACAATAAAAGATACGCATGGCGAAGCTCGCCGCGCGAAGCGTATAATTCCTGCGTTTTATAAGCGTTGGTTTGTTTTAAAAGTCTTTCCATGCGTAATCTCTTTCAGGGGTAAAATGGGTAGTACAAGTATATTATAGCACGCGCGCAAAAAAAAAGCAAGCAAAGCAAGCGTAAAAGAAAACCGCTTACCGGTTATATAAAGCCGCCAACCCGCCGGTAGAAGTTTCGCGGTAACGGTTATTCATATCCTTGCCCGTTTCGTACATCACTTTCACCACGTCGTCGAAAGAGATTTTCCGCTTGTTTTTCAAAGATTTCGCAAGCGTTACGGCGTTCACCGCTTCAATCGCCGCCACGGCGTTGCGCTCGATACAGGGAATTTGCACCAACCCGAGTACGGGATCGCACGTCAACCCCAGATTGTGTTCCAGCGCGATTTCGGCGGAACATTCCACGCCGTCCGCGTCCAGACAGAAAATCGAAGAAAGCGCGGCGGCAGCCATCGAGCAAGCCACACCCACTTCCGCCTGACACCCGCATTCCGCGCCGCTGATCGAAGCGTTTTGTTTCACCACGTTTCCGATCACGCCCGCCGCGGCGAGCGCGCATAAAATCTCGCTTTCCGGCACGTTGTTGTCTTTATACATATAATAAAGCACCGCGGGCAGAATTCCCGCCGCGCCGCAGGTGGGCGCGGTTACGATCACGCCGTTGTCCGCGTTCTCTTCCGCCGCCGCAAACGCGTAAGAAGCCAGTTTTCGGTTTTCGCGCATCACGGCGGTTTCGAATTTGGCTTCGGCGGAATACAAAGTTTTCGCCTTGCGCGCAAGATGCAACGCCCCGGGCAGCGCGCCGCTCTTTTTCAGCCCCCGTTCCACGCTCTCTTTCATCGCCCGCCACACCGTTTTCAGGTGTGAAAAAACGTCCGGCTCGTAAAATTTCACGTAATCCGGAAGCGAGAAACGACGCTTATCGAGAAACGCGCGGATCTCGGCAAAATTTTTCTGCGGGTACACTTCGGGCGTGGGGGGATACGGCTCGCCGTTTATCACCACGCTGCCGCCGCCTACGCTTTCCGCTTCGCACACAAAAACGTTTTCGCCGTTTTCCTTTTTATACAGCGCGAGCGTGTTCGGATGCGGCAGATCCTTTTTTTCGGTATCGAAAATAATTTCGGTGCGTTCGCCGAGAACTTCTTTCAACACCCGATCCGTACCGTGACCTTTCCCCGTAAGCGCAAGCGATCCGTACAAAATCGCAACGTAATCGCCCGCGCCGCGCGTATCGAGCGCATAGCGCGCCACGCGTTCCGGGCCGATCGTGTGCGAGCTTGAAGGCCCTCTTCCTATTTTATATAATTCATTCAAAGATTTCATAAAACCCCCTCCTGATTATCGCAAATACCGTAAATATTGCAAATAAAACCCTTTAAAATCGAAAAAACGCCTGCCGTACACGGCAGACGTCCGATCAAAGATGGAGCGGGAAACGAGACTCGAACCCGCGACATTCACCTTGGCAAGGTGACGCTCTACCACTGAGCTATTCCCGCATCTTTCAACTATGCTATCATAACATAACAAACGGCACAAAGTCAAGCGTTTTTGCCGGGGTGGCGGAAAAATGCTTTAAAAATTTTTTTGCGGCGGCGTTTAGAACGCAAATCGGCGGGTTAAATATAATTTGTAACAAAAAAAAGAAACCCCGCGGGGCGGCTGCAACAGCCGGCAAATTTCCGCAGGGCATGCAAAAAATTCAGAAGAACAAGGAGTGTGATAATTATGGCAGGAAAAGTGATCGGTATTGATTTAGGTACAACAAATTCGTGCGTAGCGGTGATGGAAGGCGGCGAACCCGTGGTAATCGCCAACGCGGAAGGCTCAAGAACCACCCCGTCCGTGGTATCTTTCCAGAAAGACGGCTCGCGTGTGGTAGGTCAGGCGGCAAAACGTCAGGCGGTGGCAAATCCCGACAGAACGGTGATTTCCATCAAACGTCACATGGGATCGGATTATAAAGTGGACATCGACGGCAAGGGCTATTCCCCGCAGGAAATTTCCGCAATGATTTTAACGAAACTGAAGACGGATGCGGAGGCTTATCTCGGACAGAAAGTTACGGAAGCCGTAATCACCTGCCCCGCGTATTTCTCCGATTCGCAACGTCAGGCAACGAAAGACGCGGGCAAAATCGCGGGGCTCAACGTGCTTCGTATCATCAACGAACCTACGGCGGCTGCGCTCGCTTACGGCCTTGATAAAGACAAGAGCGGCAAGGTGATGATCTACGATCTCGGCGGCGGTACGTTCGACGTTTCCATTCTCGAAATTTCGGACGGCGTGTTCGAAGTGCTTGCCACCAACGGCGATACGCATCTCGGCGGCGACGATTGGGATAACAAGATTATGAAATATCTCGTGGACGAATTCAAGAAGTCGCACGGCATCGATCTTTCGAAAGACAAGATGGCGATGCAACGCCTGAAGGAAGCCGCGGAAAAGGCGAAGATCGAGCTTTCGGGCATGACATCCACGAATATCAATCTGCCGTTCATATCGATGAGCGCAGACGGCCCGCAGCATCTCGACGTAACCTTAACCAAGCAGAAATTCGAAGCGATGACGGCGGATCTTTTAAACCGCACGGTAGAGCCGATGAAAAAGGCTATGAAAGACGCGTCGCTTACGTATAACGACATTGATAAAGTAATTCTCGTCGGCGGCTCAACGCGTATGCCGGCGGTTGTGGAAAAAGTGCGCGAAATCACGGGAAAAGAGCCGTTCAAAGGCATCAACCCCGATGAATGCGTGGCAATCGGCGCGGCGATTCAGGGCGGCGTTTTAACGGGCGAAGTGAAAGACGTTCTTCTTCTCGACGTAACCCCGCTTTCTCTCGGTATCGAAACGCTCGGCGGCGTGTTCACGAGAATTATCGACAGAAACACCACCATCCCCGTGAAGAAGAGCCAGGTGTTCTCTACGGCGGCGGACAATCAGACGAGCGTTGATATCCACGTGCTGCAAGGCGAGCGTGAATTCTGCAAAGACAACAAGACTTTGGGTAACTTTATGCTCACGGGCATCGCGCCCGCACCCCGCGGTATTCCGCAGATCGAAGTTACGTTCGATATCGACGCGAACGGCATCGTCCACGTCACCGCGCAGGATAAAGGCACGGGCAAATCGACGGACATCACCATCACGTCTTCTACCAACCTTTCGGAAGAAGAGATCGACAAGGCGGTGAAAGAAGCCGAACAATTCGCCGAAGAAGACAAGAAGCGTAAAGAGAAAGTCGATAATAAGAACAAACTCGACGGCATGATCTTCTCGGTGGAACAGACGATGAAAGATTCGGGCGATAAGCTCACGGACGACGATAAGGCTACTTTAAACGCGGCGATCGAAGCGGCGAAGAAAGAGCTTGAATCGGACGACGACGAGAGAATCAAAGCGGCTTACGATACGCTCATGAGCGCGGTGCAACCGGTATTCCAGAAGCTGTATCAAAGCACGCAGGGCGCGGCGGGGGCTAACCCCGATTTGGGCGGCGCGAACGGCGGAAACGACGGCGATACCGAGTTTCATCAATAAGCCGTAAACATGCCAGAAAAAGGCAAAATGCAGGGGGTATCCCCCGTGCGAACGGAATAAACACGCGATCGGGTGCGCAGCAAAAATGCGTACCCGAACGGCGTATTATTAAGAAATAAAAAAGCACAAAGAGAAAAAATATGGCGGAAAGCAAGAAAAATTATTATGAAATTCTCGGCGTAAGCAAAACGGCGAGTGCAGACGAGATCAAAGCGGCGTACAGAAAGCTCGCGAAGCAGTATCACCCCGATCTGCACCCCGGCGACGCGGCAGCCGCAGAAAAATTCAAAGAGATCAACGAAGCGAACGAAACGCTTTCCGACGCGCAAAAACGCAAACAGTACGATTTCGAGCTTGAACACCCGGGCATGGGCGCGGGCGGTTTCGGCGGCGGATTTTCGGGGTTCGGCGGCGGCGACGGCTTCGGCGGATTCGAAGATATATTCAGCAGCTTTTTCGGCGGCGGATTTTCGGGATTCGGCGGCGGCAGCGCGGGCGCGGGAGGCGCGGCGCAATCGAAAGTCGGCGAAGATATTCAGAAAGAAATGACTCTTTCGTTTATGGACGCGGCGAAAGGTTGCAGAAAGACGGTTGTATATATGCGGAATACGCCCTGCGAAAGTTGCAAAGGCACGGGCGCGAAAGACGGCACGGCGTTTAAAACGTGCGTTCGTTGCGGTGGCAAAGGCGTGGTGCAAAGCGTGCAGAACACGGTATTCGGCAGAACGATCCGCCAGGGCGTATGCCCCGATTGCGGCGGCACGGGCAAGATCATCACGGAAAAGTGCGCGGACTGTAAGGGCAAAGGGTATACCCGCAAGGAAGCGGAAATCACCTTCAACGTGCCGGCTGGCGTGAATACGGGCAGCTATATAAGAAAGCGCGGCGGCGGGCATGCGGTGCAGGGCGGCGTTCCGGGCGATTTGATCATCGTGTTTAAGGTAGAGCCGCACAAGCTTTTCGTGCGCGACAATTTCGATCTGAAAATCGACGTGCCGGTATCGTATAAAACGGCGGCGCTCGGCGGCACGGTGAAAGTGCCTACCGTAGACGATACGTTTGATTTCACCGTACCGGAAGGCACGCAAAGCGGGCAAATATTCACCGTAAGGGGCAGAGGGATCAAATCGGCAAGCGGCACAACGGGCAATTTAATTATTCGTGTCATCGTAGAAGTGCCTTCGCGCCTTACGCGTGAGCAGAAACGAGTGCTGGAAGAAGCGGATGCCGCAATCGATCTGAAACAGTACGATAAGCGGAAGAAGTATTCGGATACGGTAGAGAGTTTATACGGAACAAAACCCTACTGATATAGGCTTCCCCCTGGGGGGAAGCTCTGCCGCGTAGCGGCGGTGATGAGGGACGTAACTTTTTTTCTGATAGTAACAATTCAATCAAAGACGCAGTTTCAAATACGAATAGATTTGGTTGAAAGGGGAAAGCTTTTTTCAAGCCTTCCCCTTTTCGTTTTTTTTGGGGGGGGGGGCGGGCATCGCCCGTTTTATAACTGACTGTTGCAAATCGAATAATTTTAAAATTTCTGCCTATTTTATAGGCTTCCCCCCCCGGGGGGCTTTTTCCGCCGAGTTGCCGTTCAAAGGCAACTCGGCGGCTTGCTGTCAACGAAGTTGACTGATGAAGAAAAGCTTGCTTTTCTTTTTTGTTTGAAAATTTTACTTACAAATAATTTTCAAACAAGGGGGCGCAGCTTGTTTTCTAATACAATCATTTCAATCAAAGGGCGCAACTTGTTTTCTGATAGCAACAATTCAAACAAAGGGGCAGTTCCAAATACGAAATATTTCAAAGAAAAGGAAAGTCGTTGTACGGCTTTCCTTTTCTTAGGCCGCGCACGTATTGTTTTTTCCGTCGGTTGGAGGGTAAAAAAATAATTGACAACATTCCCGAAACAATGTATAATAAAAAAGCCGAACCGCCATAAACCAGCAAAATTTCAAACTTACCCCGAGGCGCAACGGGCGCAACATGGAGCAACAGGAAACACAGGAAAAAATGAAAGAACGAAAGATTTTTTATTATACCGACGAATTAAACGACGAGTTTTCTTCGGCAAAAATCGTTCCGCGCACCATCGACGAAAATTATCGGTACGTGTACGGCAATGTTTTTTACCGTTTTTTCGCCGCGTTTTTATATCGCGTCATCGCAAAGCCGCTTGCTTTTTTGTTTATGAAAATTCGTTTCGGCTGGAAAGTGAAAAACAAAAAAGCGTTGAAATCCGTGCCGAAAAACAGCGCGTATTTTTTATACGGAAATCACACTTCCGCGTCGGCGGATCCGTTCGTTCCCGCGCTGTTGACGGGCAAAAAGCGCGCGTACGTCATCGTCCACCCCGCCAACGTATCCATTCCGTGTATGGGCGGCATAAACGCGGCGCTCGGCGCGTTGCCGTTGCCCGATACGTTGAAGGCCACGAAAAATTTTCTTGCCGCGATTGATACGCGCGTAAAAAGCGGCGCGGCGGTGTGTATCTATCCCGAAGCGCATATCTGGCCGTATTATACGAAAATCCGCCCGTTTAAAGATACTTCTTTCCGCTACCCCGTGCAGAACGCCGCGCCCGTGTTTACGTTTACGAACACCTACAAAAAGCGCAAACTTTTCCGCTCGCCGCGTCTTGTAACGTATATCGACGGTCCGTTTTATCCCGATAAAACGTTAAGCGCGAAACAGGCGAAAGAAACGCTGAGAAACGCCGCGTACGAAGAGATGAAAAAGCGCAGCGAAAATTCCGATACCGAATATATCCGCTACGTTCGCAAAGAAACTTGCGCGGCGAACGAACCGCAACCCGAGAAAAACAAAAGGAGATATTTATTATTCGCGGGCAATTATAAAGTGTTCGACGGAATACTTACCTGCCTGCTTTCCGTAGTAAAAAGAACAAAGACAACCGAGCCCATAACGGCGTTGATACTCACGATGGATATTTCGTATATGCGCAAAGATTTCACGCCCGTAACCAAAGAACAAACGGAGTTTTTGCGCGGCGTATTAAAAAAGTACAACGCCGAAAACGAGGTGAAAACAATCGACGTATCCGAACTGTACGCCACGGAATTCTGGGGTTGTCCCAACGAGGGTGCGTATTGTTCGCCGTACACGCTATTGCGGTTGTTCGCCGATAAAATTCACGAAGTGCCCGATAAAATCTTGTATCTCGACGCGGACACTATGTTCAACCGCGATTTTACGTTGCTGTACGACGTCGACGTATCGGGCGTGGAGTACGCCGCGGCGCGCGATCATTACGGAAAATACATTTTGTATTACAATTATATCAATGCGGGCGTGTTGTTGTTGAATATGAAAATGATTCGCGAAACGGGGGCGTTTTTCCGTGCTCGGGAGTTGATTAAGTCGCGGAAATTGTTGTTTGCCGATCAAAGCGCGATTGTAAGGAGTACAAGCAAGAAGAAAATGTTGCCGCAGAAGTTCAACGATCAGAAATTTCTGCACAAAAGCACCGTGGTGCGGCATTTCAGCAAGCGGCTGTTTTATTTTCCCTATCCGCACGTAGATAACATCAAACAATGGAATGTGGAAAAGGTGCGCTCCGTGTTTAAATACCGCGAATTCGACGACGTATTAAACGAATATCTCGCATTGAAAGCGAGTTTCGAAAAGGCTTGCGCCGCAAAAACGGAAAACGGAGCGGAAGAAAGAAGAATTTTAGAAACCGAATCGGAACGAATTTAATCGAAAACTTCAAAGACTAATTCTAAGGCTTCCCCTTGCCTGCTGAAAATTTTGCGAGCAAAATTTTCAGCAGACAAGGGGAAGCTCTGCCGCGTAGCGGCGGTGATGAGAGGTAGTCGGGTAAACGATTGCCTTGTTTCAAACAAAAGGGCGGCTACAAAAACGGTTGACAAAACCCGTGGCGCAAGCTATAATAATAAGCGGGAGAAACGAAACCATGAAATATACCGAACTTACCGTGCATACCACGCACGCGGCGAGCGAAATCGTGGCGGATGTCATGTGGAATTATACCGATTTCGGCGTTACCGTGTGCGACGTAAACGACGTGATCGCCCTGCAAAAAACCAAAGACGGCTACTGGGATTATATCGACGAAAACCTGCGCGATCCTTCCCGCATAGACGTGCTTGTAAAGTGCTATCTCGAAGAAGCTACGGCGCAGAAAATCGCCGCGGAAATCATGAGCGATATATTCCTTGCAAAAGAGCGCGCGGCGGGCGCGATAGATTTCGGCACGCTCGAAGAGGCGAAGCGGCAGGTGGATGGCGACGACTGGATCGAAGTGTGGAAAAAGCACTTCCGCCCCATTCATTTATCGCGTATCGTGGTTGTGCCGGAGTGGATAAAATACGAAAAACAGCCGGGCGAAGAAATCGTGCTGCTCGATTCGAACATGGCGTTCGGCACGGGCGAACACGA
>CALARO010000055.1 GCA_937888935.1 uncultured Clostridia bacterium | reverse complement strand
GATTTATTACGATATTTCCGCCGATTCTTTCGTAGATCCGCTCGGCGGCATGAGCGACGTAAGCGCGAAAATTCTGCGCACGGCGGACTTGCCCGACAAGGTGTTCGGCGAAGACGGTTTACGGCTTTTGCGCCTTGCCCGTTTTGCGGGTACGACGGGATTTACCCCCACCGCCGAAACGGTTGCGAGCGCGAAAAAAAACGCCGCTCTGATTGCCGACATTGCCCCCGAACGCGTTTTCGCCGAGCTGAAACTGATTCTCACCGCCGACGAAAAATACGGCAACGAGCGCGGCGTGTACGAAGCTTTGAAAATTCTTGATATCACGCGCGTGCTTGACGGGATTTTTCCCGAGTTGACGGCGGGCAGGAATTTAAAACAACGCGCCGATTTTCACGATCACGACGTTTTAGAACACTCTTTGCGCGCGGCGGCGTATTCCGTGCGGGCGGGCGGACTTTCGGGCGGCGAAGACGTTCCCGCCCCTTTCGACGTGCGGCTTGCCGCGCTTTTACACGATATTGGGAAACCTGCGGCGTACTTCCGCGACGGGAAATTTTCCGATCACCCGAACGTGGGCGCGGAAATTTGCCGCGCCGCGCTTACGCGGCTGAAAGCGCCCGCAAAGACGATTGCTTTAACGGAAAATCTCACGCGGTGGCACATGTACGATTACGATTTGAACACGAAGGAAAACAAGCTTCGGAAATTCATCGTGGCGCATTACGATATTTTCGGCGCGCTTTTGCTTGTGAAACAGGCGGATTATTCGGCGTGCAAAGACGATCTTTCGCCTGCGCCGTGCGTGATCCTTCTGAAAAATCTCGAAGCGAAAATGCGCGCGGAAAACGTGCCTTTTACCTTGAAAGAGCTTGCCGTGCGTGGGAACGAAATCGCGCCGCTTTTACCCGCGCCGCACTATGTGGGCGCAACGCTGAACAAGCTGCTTTTACATTGCGCGATAACGCCTTCGGATAACTCGAAAGAACGGCTCTTGCGGCTCGCCCCCGCCTTAGCCGAATGTAAATAAGCGAGTTTTGAGAGTTTTCGACGGGTTTCTTGGCGGAAGCGGCCGCAAACGGTTGCATTTTTCGCCTGCGTTTGTTATAATATATACAGATTAGTGTACGTTCCGCTAAAACAGCGCGCGATTGCGGCGCGACGGCGTGCGGCGATTGCGCCCGGCGTGTGCGGACGATGGAAAAGGAATACGTAGCGAGAGGTTGTGAAATCATGACTAAAACGGTGAAACCTGCAAAGAAAACCAAACAGGAAAAATTGCTGGAAAAAGAAGAGAGAAAACGCGAACGGCGGATTATGAAAGAAAAAACGAAGCAGTACGACGGCGGGTTTATGTCCCGTTGCGTGGCGTTGCTGATCGGATTTATCTTGGGCATTATCGGCACGATCGGCGGCGTGGGCGGTCTGGGCTTTTATTTCATTAAAAATAAAACGATTAAAGAAATGGCGGACTATGCGGGAAGCAGTTTCGACATAAACAAATATCTCGCTTCGGAATATACGGAAAAAACGCTGCTTGAATTTTTTCAAAGTTTCAACGAAATCAGCGGAAAAATAAAAGGCGACGAAGCGTGTATCAATTCACTTGCCGAGATTTCTCCCTATGCGGCGGAACTTGCCGATATGCTTTCGGAAAAGATTTCGGAATTCGGCTTAGACGTGGACACGGAAAAACTGAAAAGCACTCCGTTTAAGCAGTTGCAGACGTTTTTGCAGGATACTTTGCAAAACACGCGGCTCGGAAAGTTTATCGGCGCAAATCCGGACAACACGCTGATGGGACTTTTGTGCTACGGCGAAGAAGGCGTAAATTACACATTGGACGAGAACGGGAATATCACGTGGATCGGAAATTCGCACGAGCTGACCGTGGGCGATTTTATGGATAATGACGACACGGCGGCGATTTTCAAAAGGCTGTCTTTAAAAGCCGTGATGGAAACGAACGGCGAGGTGAAGACGGACGACGCGATAACGCGCGCTCTGGTATACGGCACGAAAGACGTGGATTACACCGTATCCGACGACGAAACGGAAACGATTACTATGCTTCCTCTTGCCTATACTTACGACGAGGCGGCAAACGTGCTGACGGACGATCACGGCGAAACGGTTTCGAATTTTAAAGTGAACGGCGCATATATCGAAGTGCGCGAAAAAGAAGACGATAAAGACCCCTGTTTATATCTGCAAAAAGGAGAAACGGGCGAAGTATGGTACGCGTATTCCGCGAAAGAAGATTGCGGCAACATGGATAAGCGCGTTTTGCATAAAGCCACATCGCTTGGCGACATAATGCAAGGCAACTTTATGGGGTTGGTGGAAAACGTGGAATTGGGCGCGCTTTTAAAAATTAACCCGGATGAAACGGAAGGCGCGATGCTTACTCTTGCCTACGGATACGAAGACGTGGATTATAAAATTACGGAGAAAACGGACGCCGACGGAAAAGTAACGAAATCGATTGAAATGATCGGGGGCGCGAAGCCGCGGACGATTAAGGATTTGCGCGACGGAAAAGTGAAATTCGAAGATCTGGAATTGGGCAGCGTTTTGAAAATCAAGCCGCACGACAAATCGAACGAAACGATGATAAACCTTGCTTACGGCGAAGAAGGCAAGCACTATACTTACAACGAAACAGCGGAAAAAATCACGTGGCTGCCGAAGAGATATATCGAAACCACCGACGGCTTGTATGACGCGGACGGCAATAAGGTTACCGAAGCCGTGAAGAGCGCGGACGGC
>CALARO010000054.1 GCA_937888935.1 uncultured Clostridia bacterium | reverse complement strand
GACCGAAAGCAAGCTGGAAGAGTGCAAGAGCCGTATTTTATCGGCGGCGGCTGCGGCGAAAGAGTGCGGCGGCGTATTCAATTCGCCGTTCGAAAACGTGAACGTCACCGAATATTCGGGCGAGCTGCGCGATAAAATTTACTGCGCGGGCGAAGTGGTGGTAACGGAAATCCGCCATTTCCGCTCGTATCTCGCGCTGTTTCTCGATTTGTACCGTCAGAAAATTTCGGCGGTGACGCAGCGCAAGACTATCGAGCTTGCAAAAATTGCGCGAGATCTGCTTTCGGGCGCGTACAACAAGTATTTTTCGGGCGTTGCCGAAGCGGAATTTTCCGTGTTTTTCAACGCTTCGCGGCGGCTGGACGAGCTGCTTGAATACTACTTCTCGCATTTCAAGTCGCTTGCGGAATTAGATGAAAAAGAGTACGAAAAGCTTTCCGCTTATCTTGCTGCGGGCGGCGATTATCGCTCGGATAAAACGGCGGCTGCCGTGGGCAAAAAGCTTCTGAAAGCCGCGAAGCACGAGCTGGATAACGACGACGTCAATAAGTTTTTGCAGGTGACGGCGGAAATCTACGAAGCCAAAAAGACGGTGACGGGTACTGCGCCCGCAAAGGCGTTTACAGATCGGAACGGCAACGTTTCGTGGAAGAAGCGCGCGGATTATATGCGCGATTTAAACGAGCTGCACGCGCGGTGCGCGGGCGTATTCATGGACTATAATCCGGACGCGTTCAACGGCACATGTATCCGCGCGAAGAACGGTTTCACCGCGCCCGTGCTGGAAGGATTTTTAAAGGCGGCGGACTCGTTCGAAGCGGCGAAAAAGAGTTTTCTTGCCGCCGTGAACGCCGACGAAAACAAGATCACGCGCGAAGACGTACCCGATTATTTCTACTCGAAAGCGAGCGCGCTGATTGATAATCTCGATATGCTCGCGAACTGGTGCATGTACAAAAAGACGGTTGCCGAACTGAAAAAACTCGGTTGCAGCTTCATCGGCGAAGCGCTCGAAAGCGGCAAACTCACGGGCGCGAACGTGCTTGCGGGTTTCGAAAAGAACGTGTATCAGAATTTCCTTGCCATCAACATTCCCGCCGATCCCGACCTTGCGCGCTGCTCGGTGGGTACTCTTGAAGAAACGGTGGAAAAATTCCGCGTGGCGTGGGATACGTTTTCGTCGCTCACGCGCGAAAAGATTCGCGCCGATCTCATTTCGCGGCTGCCGAAAGAAGAAAACGGCGATTACGGCGCGCTCGGCGTGGAAGTTTCGGCGTTTTCGCGGCTTTCGAAAACGCAGCTTCGCGGCAGCGGCGTGCGCGGGCTTTTCCGCGAAGTCCCCGAACTTTTAAAGCGCGTTTGCCCGTGCCTTTTAATGAGTCCCGCCACGGTGGCGCAGTATCTCGCGCCCGAAGCGAACTCGTTCGATCTCGTGATTTTCGACGAAGCTTCGCAGATGACCACGGCGGAAGCGGTGGGCGCGATCGCTCGGGCGAAATCGGCGGTGATCGTGGGCGACCCGAAGCAGCTGCCGCCTACGGAATTTTTCAATTCGGCGTACGTTGATGAAGACAATCTCGAAAACGAAGATCTCGAAAGCGTGCTGGACGATTGCCTGGCTCTCGGCATGAGCGAGCGGCATCTTGTGTGGCACTATCGCAGCAAGCACGAATCGCTGATCGCGTTTTCGAACAACATGTACTACGATAATCGCCTTTGCACCTTCCCTTCGCCGGACGCGCTCGATTCCAAGGTTAAATTCATTCAGGTGGACGGCACGTATGATCGCGGGTTTACGAAGCGGAACAGAAAGGAAGCGGAAGCGTTGGTTGCCGAAGTGGTGCGGCGGCTGCAAGACCCGATTTTAAGCCGTTCGAGCATGGGCGTTGTAACGTTTTCGAGCGCGCAGCAGGAAGATATAGAAAAGCTTTTAACAAAGGCGATCGCCGCGAAAAAACTCGAAAGCGCGGCGTACGAGCGCGAAGAGCCGCTGTTTGTGAAAAATCTCGAAAACGTGCAGGGCGACGAGCGCGACGTGATTTTGTTTTCGGTGTGCTACGGACCGGACGCCACGGGCAGAGTGTCTTTGAATTTCGGACCTTTGAATCAGTCGGGCGGATGGCGGCGGCTCAACGTGGCGGTATCGCGTGCGCGCGAAGAGATGCTTGTGTTTTCCACGATGACGGCGGGCATGATCGACCTTGCGAAGACGTCTTCGAAAGGCGTAGCGGGCTTGAAAAGCTTCCTGGAATTTGCCGAACGGGGCAAAACTTCGCTTGCCGTGCGAAGCGGCGCGGCGGGTGCTTCCGGTGCAAACACAGGGGGTATAGGCGGCGCGAACGGGGTTGGCGGCATAGGAAAATACATCGCGGCGGAGCTTTCTTCCTACGGCTACGAGTGCCGGTACGACGTGGGCGCGAGCGATTTCAAAATCGACGTGGCGGTTGTCGATCCGAAGAACAAGCACGAGTTTATTCTGGCGATTTTGTGCGACGCGAACAACGAATTTTCGGTGAAAGACAGAAACGTTTTGCAGGTGCAGGCATTGAAGCGGGCGAACTGGAACGTGCTGCGTATCAACTGCGTGAATTATTATAACAATCCGAAGCGCGAGATCAAGCGCGTGAAAGAAGCGCTCGATCGGCTGACCGGCTCGGAAAAGAAGAGCAAGGGATTTATGCGCTACGCAAAGCCCTACCGCGCGGTGGCGGCTACGGCTGCGGCGGGCGGCGAAACGGCGGCGTTTGTTACGGGCGGCGAACACGATACGGAAATCGCCGCGCGGCTGAAAGAAATCGTGGCGGCGGAAGAGCCGATCTCGCGCGAATTTTTAAAAATGCGGTGTCTGAGTACGTTCGGCATCGCGAAGTCGGGCGCGAGAATAGACGCAAGATTAAACGCGCTGATTGATTCGTGCGCATTCAAAAAAGAGCGGGCGGCGGGCGTCGATTACTACTACAAGAACGATCGCGTGCTTGCGCAGCCGAAATTCCGCGTGGAAAACGAGCCGTGTCTGCGGCGCGGCGAACAGGATTTTACGGCGATCGAAACGCTGTTTTTGATTCGAGCCGCGCTGGAAGAGCGGGTGAGCCTGTATTTCGACGAATTGACTTCGCTCGTCTGCGGCGTGTACAAAGTGAAACGCCCCACAGAGCAGTTTGTGGCGTTTTTGCGTTCGTGCGTGGCATACGGGGAAGAGCGGGGGATCTTGGTGCGTTCGGTATCCGATCGTATCACGTTGGCGTAACTTTCAAGCGCGCGCGGCATAAACGGCGCAATACTTTGTTGCCTTTGCGTTTTCGCTTGGTCATTTACTATTAGTAAACTCCCTGCGCGAAAGCCGCAGGCTTCGCGTCTTGCTTGTTTCTTCCGCGCGTTCGTTTATGGGGCTTTTTAATAAGGCAATAATAAAAGGCTTCCCCTTGGGGGGAAAGCTCTGCCGCGTAGCGGCGGTGATGAGGGGCAGTAGCCCATTTTTGATTGTTTGAATATTTTTGACAAAAATTTTCTGAAAATCAAGGGGCAGTTGGGGAACACGTTAAAAAATTGTAAACAGAAAACAAGCTACACCCCTTATTCGCTTCGCGTACGCTCAGCACCTTCCCCCGCGGGGGAAGGCTAAAAATATTGCAAAAAATATACTTTTTCACCCGTTCAGCACCCGCCACGCGGCGATAAGCTTTTCAAGCGAATACGAAGCGTTCGCCGCGCTTGTGGACGGCAGACATACGCACGGCATGCCCGTTTTTTCGGCAAGGTATTTTAAATAGTATTTTTCCGCCGTTTTTCCGTTCACAAAAATGCGCTCGATTTTTGCCGCGCGCAGAATCGGCGATAAATCGTTCGGCACAACGTCCGTCACCGAAGAATCCGCGCTGCCCGAGATGTTGCAGGAAGCGATCACGTCGAAAAGGGCAAGGTTGTTCGTTAAAATCAGGCTTTTTTTCTCGTCGATCGTAGCGGGAAGCGGCGCGGAAAACACCGCCGAAAGCACTTTCCAGAAGCGGTTTTGCGGGTGCGCGTAGAAAAAGCGTTCGGCGCGCGAAGCCACCGAAGGGAAACTGCCTAAAATCAGGTATCGGCTGTCTTTGCAATAAAGCGGCGGAATATTGTGCGTTTGCCCGCCTGCGGTTTGCCCATGGAAATTTTGCCTGCCTGCGGTTTGCCCGCCCGCCGCGGCGCGGGAATGCCGGTTTGCGGCGTGGGTAGTGCGAAAATTTTTCATAAAAACATTATACCGCATTTCGTTCCCGCCGTCAACCGAAAAAACTGACGTAAAATGAATATTTTTGATTGAAATTTCTTAATTTTCACGAGCTTGGTATGATATAATAGAAGCATAAAACGGGCGGTTTTCTTCACGATCCGCCGCGTGGGAGGAAACGGAAACTGTGCAAATGATCCATCGCTTCGGCTCGGGGGAATCGGAAGAATATTTCGGGCATTACCTTGCGCTTTTAAAAGAGTATCCGAAAGAGGGCAACACGGTGTGGTTTGCTTCGCACTACGGTTTTCCGCCGCTTGAAAAGCACGAAAAAGAAAGCGCGCGGCTTGTGGAAATCGCCGGAAAATTCCGCGAAAATCACATCGGCGTGTCGCTGCAGATCAGCAATACTCTCGGCCACGGCGAGTATATGTCTTCGCAGGATTGCACGGGACTTGTATACGACGGCTCGCCCGCGGAAAATATGGTAGCCCCCGACGGCACGAAAGCGAATTATTGCTTCTGCTGGAACGGCAAACACTTCCGCGACTACACGAAAAAGGCGGTTACGGCATACGCCGCGCTGCATCCCGACTGCATCTGGTTTGACGACGATTTGCGCCCGAACAATCACGCGCCCGTGCCGTTCGGCTGTTTTTGCAGCGACTGTATCGCTTCTTTCAATCAAAAATACTCGTCCGCAAAGCCGTTTACGCGCGAGAAGCTTGTGGAAGAATTTTTATACGGCGATCTGAAAGTGCGCGAAAACTGGATCAATTTCGTGCGCGAAGGGTTGTATTCGTTTACTTACGAGATCTGCTCGGAGGTGCATGAAGCGTTGCCGGACTGCGAATTCGGGTATCAGTACTGCGCGAACGGCGCGTACACGGGCAGGGGATTCGATTATATTTTAAACGCGATGAAAGCGGCGAACGGCAAAGATCCGCTCACCCGTCCGGGCGGCGGCGCGTACAGCGATCATAATCCGGGCGAATTTCTCTCGAAAGCTTCGTTTTTAAGCCGGGCGAACGCGCTTTTGCCGCCGTATGTCAAATGTAAATGCCCCGAAATCGAAAATCTGCCGTTCGAAGCGTATGAAAAATCGCCCGCGGGTTGCGCGTTCGAGTGCGCGTATTATATGGCGGGCGGCGCAACGGATATGAGCTTTTCGATGATGATGCACGAGAACGAGCGGCGCGAATACTACGAAGAAACGCTTCGGTTGTTATCTGCGAACGATAAATATAAATACCGCAGGCGGCTTGCGGCGGAAAACGCGCGG
>CALARO010000053.1 GCA_937888935.1 uncultured Clostridia bacterium | reverse complement strand
GCGTAAACGTGGTGAAAAGCAAATATATGTCTTCGCGCTACCATTCTCAGCGCGACGTTTTAATGCTGAATTTCATCGTTGTTGTAGAAGATATGCCGCTGAAAGTAAACGCCGAAGAGATTTCGGAAGTAAGATGGTGTTCGTTCGACGAAGCCGCGGCTTTAATCCGTAAAGGCACTACGGCGGAATACTTCTTAAACAACGCGATCAAAGAATTGAAACGCAAGGTTTAAAACTTTTTTGAAATTTTGCACGGAAATTTACGCGCAAAAAATTCCCCTTTCCGCTTGTGCGCGGAAAGAGGAAAAACGTTTAAGCAGCCGTAAGCCGCTTATTTTCTGCTGAACGAATCGCAGCAGGTGCAGCTGTCCTCATCGCAGGAACAGGTATTGCCCACGTGAATTTCGGGCAGCGTGCAATAGTCGCCCGTATGGTTGTACTTACATTCGGTAACGCCGCAGCCGATACAGGTGTTTACATTCTTTTCTTCCATTTTGTCATACCTCCTTGACAAGAACAGTATGCGCGAAGAAAAAATTATTATCTATATTTTCGAAAAAAATTTACGGAATTTTATTACGAGGTGAAAACTTATGAAAGTGATTTTAACGAAAGACGTGAAAGGCACGGGCAAAAAAGGCGACGTGGCGGAAGTTTCCGACGGCTACGCGCGCAATTTCCTTATAAAGAAAGGACTTGCCACGGAAGCGACGTCTACGGGCATCAACGAAACCAACCAGAAAAAAGCCGCCGACGCCTTCCATAAAGCGGAAGAAGTGAAAGCGATGAAAGAGCTTGCCGCGAAAATGAAAGGCGCGGAAGTTTCCGTACCCATCAAGGTGGGCGCGAACGGAAAAACGTTCGGCAGCGTATCGGGCGCGCAGGTAGCGGCGGCACTCTTTGAAAAGGGCTTCGAAATTGATAAAAAATGCATTAAAATGGACGCGGTGAAAGCGGTAGGCACGTACAACGCGGAAATCCGGCTGATGGAAAACGTAAGCGTGAGCGTGAAAGTGAACGTAGTGGCGGAATAATTCCCCTTTTAACGGTCAACTGCCGCGACGGCGCATTTCGCAAAAAATTTTTAAAAATTTTTGATTTTTTTCAGCTTTTTCCGCACTTTTTTACGATCAACGCTTGACAAACGCCGTAAAATATGTTATTATCGAATTACCAATTCGGAAAACCCCGCGATTTTTCGATCGCAGGCGGCTCACGGAATGGAATAAAAATCCTAAAGGGGAACTTTATCTCATGAACAAAGGCGAACTCATCAAAGCAGTAGCTACGAAGGCAGGCTTCACGAACAAAGACGCGCAGATCGCTTACGACGCTCTGATCGAAACGATTACGGAAGCTTTGAAGAAAGGCGAAAAGGTACAACTCGTAGGCTTCGGTACGTTTGAAGTAAAAGACGTGCCTGCCAAAACCGGCATCAACCCTCAGACGAAAGAAACCGTTGAAATCGCGGCTTCCAAGAAACCCGTTCTGAAATTCGGCAAAGCCTACAAAGAACTTTTCAACTAATCTGAGATCGGCTGAAAAAAAGACAAAAGACGAATCTTGCATTGCGCGGGATTCGTTTTTTCTATATTTTTTTATGTTTTTCTCTTCGTCTTCCCCTATTTTTCCACTTTTTTCACGTTTTTGAAAAAAATTTTTTTACGCCCGCTCTTTGCCCCGAAACCGCGTTCACGATTGCGTTTTTCGGGGTTTTTTCTTCGATAAGACTATATAAAGCCTATATTTTACCCCGCAAAATCAAAAACGTGAAAAGGAAAAATATGGAAAAAACGCCCGAAAACAGGCATAATATAGCACGTTTTTAAAAAATACGCGCATAAAATGATTTGACAAACCTAAAAAAATGCCCTAAAATATAAAAACGTGTTACGGGCTATATGTAAACCAAACAAATTTAAACAAAAAATGAAGAGGAGTAAAACGGTATGGGATTATTTTTCGGAACAGACGGACTGAGAGGAAAGGTAAACGAAGATTTAACGCAGGAAGTAGCGTACAAGGTGGGCAACGCCCTTTCGATACTGAAAGAAAAGCCTACGATTTTAATCGGCGGCGATACGCGCATTTCGCGCACCTATTTAACTTTGGGCGTAGCGAGCGGCGCGATGAGCGGCGGCGCGCGGGTGATCGACGCGGGCGTAGTGCCTACGGCGGGCATCGCGTATCTCACGAAGCTGATCGGCGCGGACTACGGCGTGGTGATTTCCGCTTCGCACAACAGCGGCGAGTACAACGGCATCAAAGTATTTAATTCCGAGGGCTACAAGCTCGGCGATAAAGAAGAAGAACGCATCGAACGCTGCTTTATTCACGAGAAAACAAACGATTTTCCCGGCATAGGCACTTACGAACAAGATTTGCACCTGATTAAAAAGTACCGCGAATTTCTTCTGAACGCCGCAGAGCATAGTTTTGCGAACAAAACGATCGTTCTCGACTGCGCGTTCGGCGCGGCGCACAGAATCGCGCCCGAAGTATTCCGCCGCGCGGGGGCGAGCGTGATTGCGGCAAACTGCGTAGACGACGGCCTTTCGATCAATAAAAACTGCGGCGCGGTGTACCCGCAAAACCTCGCGCGCAAAGTGCTGCGCTACAAGGCAGACATGGGTTTTGCTTTCGACGGCGACGCCGATCGGCTGATCGCGGTGGACGAACACGGCGAAGTGATCGACGGCGATATGATTTTGTGCGCGCTTGCGAAATATTTTAACGCGAACGGCAAACTCCCCTGCCGCACCGCCGTAGGCACGAGCCACACGAATATGGCGATCGAAGACGATTTAAAAGCGAACGGCATTTCGCTCATCCGCACGGACATCGGCGATAAATACGTGCTTGCAAAGCTGCTTGAAAAAGGCTATTCTCTCGGCGGCGAGCAGAGCGGTCATATCATTCTGAAAGACTACGCCACCACGGGCGACGGGATTCTCACGGCGATCGCGCTGACGAACATGCTGATTTCCGAAAAGAAAACGCTTGCCGAAGGCGTGAAAATCCGCCTGTACCCGCAGGAAAACAAAAACGTACCCGTGGAAGACAAATTCCGCGTGATCAACAGCGAAGAGCTTTCGAAACAGGTGGCGAAATACAACGCGCTGCTTGCGGGCAAGGGCAGGCTGATGATCCGCGCTTCCGGCACAGAGCCGAAAATCCGCGTGATGGTGGAAAGCAAAGACGAAGCCTTAAACCGCGAAGTGGCGGCTTCGCTTGTATCTACGATCGAGAAAATCAACGGGGAGAAAGCGTAAAAATGTGCGGAATCGCGGGATATATCGGCAATTCGCCCGAGCAAAATCTTTTATATCAATTACGACTTCTCGAATACCGCGGCTACGATTCCGCGGGCATCGCCGTATCGGACGGTGCAAAAATCACGGTGACGAAACGCGCGGGCGAGCTGAAAAACCTTGAAAACGCGATTAAAAACGCGGGCGAAACGCCGGGCGCAAAGCTCGGCGTCGGTCACACGCGCTGGGCAACGCATGGAAAACCCAACGAAGTCAACGCGCACCCGCACGTATCGCAGAACGGCGAATGGGCGATCGTACACAACGGCATTATCGAAAATCATCTTGAACTGCGCGACGAGTTAAAAAAACTCGGCTACTCTTTTTACAGCGCGACGGACACAGAAACGGCAGCAAATTTGCTTGAATACTATTCTTCGCATGGTGCAAATCCCTTGCAGGCGTTGGCGCAAACATGCGCGCGACTGAAAGGAAGTTTCGCCCTGGCGATTCTGCACGCGGGCGAACGGAAAATTTATTTTGCGAAAAATAAAAGTCCCCTTTATCTCGCCTACGCCGAACAAGCCGAGCAAAACGGCAATGACGCGCCACGAAAAAATTTATATCTTGCCAGCGACGCGATATGCTTTCAAGCGCATACGCGCACATATTATGCTCTGCCGGACGGCGTGTACGGCTGCGCCGACGAAAACGGCGCGGAATTTTACGATGAAACCGGCAAAATTTCTCTGCCCGCCGAAACGCTTTCCGCTTCGTTTACAAGCGCGCAGATCGGCGGCTATCCGCACTATATGCTGAAAGAAATTTACGATACTCTTCCCGCGTTGCGCGCCGAAGCGGCGTATTTCAAACAGAATTTCACGCGCGAAAACTACCCGCTTTTGTGCGGCGCGCAAGATCAGCGCCGCGAAAGTTTCGAACCGCCTTTTTTAAAAGCGGTGCTTGTGGGTTGCGGCACGGCATATCACGCCGCGCTGCTCGGCGCAAAAATGATAGAAACCGTAGCAAAAATCGACGCTGCGGCATACGTGGGCAGCGAATTTCGCTATTTCTGCCCGAGAATCAACGAAAAAACGCTTGCCGTGTTTATCAGTCAAAGCGGCGAAACGGCGGATACGCTTGCCGCGCTCGAAGAAGCGAAAAAACGCGGCGCGAAAACGCTTTCGATCGTAAACGTCGAGCATAGCACGCTTGCCAAAGCCGCCGATATGATTTTGCCCGTGAAAGCGGGCGCGGAAATCGCCGTGGCTTCCACGAAAGCGTATTCCTGTCAGACGGCGGCACTCTACGCGCTGGCGGAATTTCTGCGCGCCGCTTCTATCGCAAACGAAGTCGTTGCTCCCGATTTTTCCGCACTCGACGCGCTTTGCGGCGAACTTTCTTTCGGCGACGAGCGCGAAGAAAAAGAAATCGCGCGGCTATTATGCGGCGCGGAAAAACTGTTTATGATCGGCAGGGGCGCGGACTATTGCACCGCGCTCGAAGCCAGCCTGAAAATCAAAGAAACTTCTTATGTAAACGCGGACGTATATTTCGCGGGCGAACTCAAACACGGTTTTCTCGCGCTCGTAGACGAAAATTCTTACGTGGCGGTGTTCGCCACCGACGAAACCACGCTGCAAAAAACGCTTTCAAACGCGGAAGAAGCGCGGGCGCGCGGCGCGAAAATCATTCTTTTCACCACCGCCGATTCCGAAACGCTCGGCGGCGCGGAAAAGAAATGCTTCCGTATTCTGCGCGTACAAAAACTGCGCGGCGTTCACGCGGACGACGCTAATTCGGCAATACGGCCGAAAAAAGGCAACCCGCTGCAATGCATACAAAACGTGCTGTCGTGGCAGCTCATCGCATATTATATGTCCGTGGGCAAGGGGTTAAACGCGCAATCTCGCAAAAAGCGTCACCGTGGAATAATAGCGCGCCGCCTGCACAAACCGAACGCCGAAATCGCAGCGGCGGCAATCACCGCCGCGCCGAGTACCCCCGCAATTGGATAGAAATACCGCACGATTTTTTCAAACGGCAACAGCGAAGCGATTAAAAACGCCGCGCCCGCAGCAATTTTCGCAGCCGTTCCGCGCCCCGCCCCCGCGTTTCCCGCGCAGCCGTTCCCCGCGCGCAAAGCAACCGATTTTGCCGCTTCGGCAGCCGGGTAAAAACACGCCGTAAACGTGGTGAGCATGCCGATGGCGGATAGCAACGCAAAAAATTTGC
>CALARO010000052.1 GCA_937888935.1 uncultured Clostridia bacterium | reverse complement strand
AAGTGATTGAAAACGGCAAATTTACCGAGGGTGTGGGCGGCGGCGTGTGTCAGGCAAGCACCACGCTTTTCAACGCCGCGCTTTTATCGGGACTGACGGTGACGGAACGAAGAAGTCATTCGCTTTCCGTTTCGTATGCGGCGGCTTCCCGCGACGCCACGGTGGCTTCCGCGTGCGATCTGAAAATTTATAATCCGTTTTCCACGCCCGTGTATCTGCAGGCGGCGTGCGCGGGCAAGAGCGTGACGATAACGTTTTACGGAACGCGGGACAGGCGGACGTATGCGCTGACGAGCAAAATCACGGGGCGGATCGCGCCGCCCGCCGCGGAAGAAAAGAAACTGAGCGAAAAGGAAGCGGAAGGGCTGATCGCGGACGAAACGGGAAAAATCGTGCTGCGCGCACCGAAAGAAGGAATTAAAAGCGTATTGTACCGCGACGTATTCGAGAACGGGCGGCTGATTTGCAGAGAAAAACTTTTTTGCGACAGCTACGCGCCCGTGCGGGGAATTATCGGGATAATCGAGCGAAAAGAATCGGAATAATCGAGCGAAAAGAATCGGAATAATCGAGCGAAAAGACGAAGTTTCGACCGAAACCGATAAAGATTCTTAAAATATTTTTTCCGAAAAATCGAAAAGTGCAAACTTTTTTCCGCGAAACGATTGTCTTTTTTTTGAAAAAATGTTATAATACTTAGGTATAAATATTTTACGCTTGCCGCGGCGGCTTGTCGCGGCGCGGGAGAAAGACGATTATGGAAAGAATCGAATTGAAAAAAATCGCCGCCGACGTGGCGGCATTCGCAGGGAAGACGGTTTGCGTTGCCGGCTGGATTAAGACGGTGCGCGATTCCAAGGCGTTCGGGTTTATCGAGCTTTCGGACGGCAGCTGCTTTAAAAACACGCAGATCGTGTTTGAGCGCGCAGTTCTCGATAACTACGACGAAATCGCGCATCAGAACGTGGGCGCGGCGGTGCGCGTGACGGGCGAAGTGGTTGCCACCCCCGAAAACAAGCAGCCTTACGAAATCAAGGCGAAGCAAATCGTAGTGGAAGGCGAATCTTCCCCCGATTATCCTTTGCAGAAGAAACGCCATTCGGTGGAATTTCTGCGCGAAATCGCGCATCTGCGCCCGAGAACGAATCTGTTTTCGGCGGTGTTTAAAATCCGCAGCGAAGCGGCGTTCGCCATTCATAAGTTTTTCAACGAGCGCGGGTTTGTGTACGTGCATACGCCGATTATCACGGGCAGCGACTGCGAAGGCGCGGGCGCGATGTTTCAGGTGACCACGTTGCCGCTCGACGAGCTTGCAAAGAGCGGGAAAGCCCCCGATTATAAGCAGGATTTCTTCGGCAAGAAAGCTTCGCTCACCGTTTCGGGACAGCTGAACGTGGAAACGTACGCGATGGCATTCGGAAACGTATATACGTTCGGACCTACGTTCCGCGCGGAACATTCGAACACGGCGCGGCACGCGGCGGAATTCTGGATGATCGAGCCGGAAATGGCGTTCTGCGATCTGGCGGGGGATATGGACGTAGCGGAAGCGATGGTGAAATTCATCATTTCTTACGTTGGCGAAACCTGCAAAGACGAGCTGGAATTTCTGAATAAATTCGTGGATACGGGACTTATCGAACGGCTGAAAAACGTGACGGAAAACGATTTCGTGCGCCTGCCGTACACGGAAGCGATCGAAATTTTGAAGCAGCACGCAAACGAATTCGACGATAAGAATATTTTCTGGGGCAAAGATCTGCAAAGCGAACACGAGCGGTATCTCACCGAAACCGTGTTTAAAAAGCCGGTGTTTCTCACCGATTATCCGAAAGAAATCAAGGCGTTTTACATGAAGCAGAACGCGGACGGCAAGACGGTGGCGGCGGCGGATCTGCTTGTGCCGGGCATCGGCGAGCTGATCGGCGGATCGCAGCGCGAAGAAAACTACGAAAAACTGTATAACCGCATTGTGGAGCTTGGGATGAAACCCGAAGATTATTCGTGGTATCTCGATTTAAGAAAGTACGGCGGCGTAACGCACAGCGGTTTCGGTCTCGGCTTCGAGCGCATGATTATGTATCTGACGGGCGTTACGAATATCCGCGATGTTATTCCGTTCCCCCGTACTGTTTCTAACTTGTTGTTTTAAAATCGTTGTCAAGCCGCATAGCGGCACATCTTGCGGCTTTTTCTCCGTTCCCTCTCGGTTATTTACTATCAGTAAACGCCCTCGAGGGTACTCGAAGAAGCTCGCAATCTGCACCGCTCTTCGGCTTGATCGGCTGTGAGCTAATAGAAATAAGGCTGAATTTTTAGGAAAACACGATATGATAAAAGTAGCAATAGACGCGATGGGCGGCGATTTTGCGCCGAAAGAACAAATCAAAGGCACGATCGAAGCTCTCAAAAACGACAAAGAGCTTTTCGCGGTGCTTTGCGGCGACGAAGAACTTCTTAAAAAAGAACTCGCCGCCTATACATACGATACTTCGCGCGTGGAAATCGTGCATGCGCCCGAAGTGATCGGCAACGACGAAATTCCCACCAAGGCGGTGCGTACGAAGAAAGATTCTTCCACCGTTACGGCGTTTCGCCTTTTGAAAGAAGGCAAGGCGGACGCGGTGGTTTCGAGCGGCGCGACGGGCGCGGTGCTTACGGCGGGCGTACTGACGCTCGGCAGAATCAAGGGCGTTTCCCGCCCCGCGCTCTGCCCGAGAATTCCCGATTTTTCGGGGCGCGGCACGCTGCTTTGCGACTGCGGGGCAAACCTTGAATGTAAGAGCGTAAATCTTGTGCATTTCGCGCTGATGGCTTCGGCATACGCCGAGGCGGTGTACGGGTGGAAGAACGCGAAAGTCGGTCTTTTAAACAACGGCACGGAAGATCACAAGGGCGACGAAATGCACCGCGAAGCCAACGAGCTTTTAAAGCGTACGGCGGGCATCAACTACGTGGGCAACGTGGAAGGCAGAGATATTATGTTCGGCGACGTAGACGTGGTGGTGAGCGACGGCTACACGGGCAATATCGCGCTGAAATCCATCGAAGGCTGCGGCAAGGCGATCAGCGGCATTTTAAAGCGCGAATTCAAGAAAAATCTTTTCGCGAAGATCCGCGCGCTCACGGTGATGGACGTGATCAAGTCCGTGAAAAAATCCGCCGATTACGAAACGATGGGCGGCGCGGTGTTTTTAGGCTTGACGAAACCCGTCATCAAGGCGCACGGCAATTCGAAAGCGTTCGGTTTTTCGGTGTGCATTGCTCAGGCGGCGGGCGCGGTGCGCGGCGGTCTGACGGAAAAAATTTCGGCGTTGCTTGAAAAGAACGCGGAAAACGGCGAAAGCGCGGCGGAAGAAGCGGGCGCGGCGGAGGAAAGCAAGGCGTGACGAGAGAAGAATTTCCGATCGACGAAGCGGAAAAGCGGCTGGGGTACGCGTTTAAAGATAAAGAGCTGTTGCTTACGGCGTTTACGCACAAATCGTATACGGGAAAGCGCGGCGCGGACAACGATCGCATGGAATTTTTGGGCGACGCGGTGCTGGAACTGGCGGTCACGGAAAATTTGTATCACGGCAAAATCGCGCTCGAAGCGGGGGATATGACGAAGAAACGGCAGAAATTCGTGAGCCGCGAGCCGCTCGAACGGGCGGCGGACAAGCTGAAAATCACGAAGTATCTGATGTACACGGGCAACCCGCGGGACAACGCGGGCAGAAAAGCCGTATCGAGCCTTGTGGAAAGCGTGATCGCGGCGATTTATCTCGACGGCGACGGCGCAAACGGCGACGGCTACAAAAACGCGAAGAAATTCATCGACGAGAACGTGGAATTTTCGGAAAACGCAAACGCGAAAGGCGATTTGCAGGAATATTTGCAGGAACGCGCTTTGCCGCTTCCCGAATACCGCGTGGTGAGCGCGGAAGGCAAGGATAACGACAGAACTTACATGTGCGAAGCGGCGGCGGCAGGCAAAACGGCGCGGGGCGCGGGCAGAAAAAAGAAAGAAGCCGAAGCGGAAGCTGCGGAAAATCTTTTAAAAATATTGCAAGGATTATAGAAAAAAGCGCAAAAATCGCGCTTTGATCGGCAAAAAAACGTAAAAACAAGATTTTTCAAGGAGAACAATCTGTGGATTTAAAGGAAATACAACTTTCGGGGTTTAAGTCCTTCGCGGATAAAACCACCATCCGTTTCGACGACGGCGTTACCTGTATCGTAGGTCCGAACGGGTGCGGCAAATCGAACGTGGCGGACGCCGTGCGCTGGGTGCTTGGCGAGCAATCCGCCCGCGCGCTTCGCGGCGGAAACATGCAGGACGTGATTTTCGGCGGCACGCAATCGCGCAAGCCGCAGTCGAGCTGCGAAGTGACGCTCGTTTTCGATAACACGAATAAGATTTTCGATCTGGACGTGAGCGAAGTGGCGATGACGCGCCGGCTGGACAGAAACGGAAACAGCGGCTATTTTATCAACGGTCAGGCGTCGCGACTGAAAGACATCGTGCGGCTTTTTCACGGCATCGGCCTTGGCAAAGAAGGCTATTCCATCATCGGTCAGGGCAAAGTAGAGCAGATTATGAACGCGAAGCCCGAAGATCGGCGGCTGATTTTCGAAGAAGCCACCGGCCTTATGGTGTACAAATCGCGCAAGGAAGAGATCGAGCGGAAGATTGATTCTTCGAAAAACAATCTCTTCATCTACGTGCAGCGCATCGAAGAAGCCGAGCGGCGGTTAGGTCCGCTTTCGAAGCAGGCGGACGCGGCGAGAGAGTACCGCGAGTATTCGGAATCGCTGAAATTCAACGAAGTGAATACATACGTATATAAATACGACGGCGCGGAAGGCGAGAAGAATAAATTCCGCGAACGCGTGGCAGGGTATTCCGATAAAATCATTTCGCTGAACACGCAAGCCGAGCTTTTAAACAAGAGCTATGAAGACAACCGCAAGAAATCCGCGGACGCCGATTTGAAACTTACCGAGCTGAACGATCGGCGCGTGGAACTTTCCGTGGGCAACGAGCGTAAAGACGGCGAATGGAAGCTCGCGCGGGAAAAAATTTCCACGTATAAAAGTCAGCTTTCGGCGGCGGAAGAATTTCTCGAAAACGGGAAAAACCGCACGGGCGAGCTTGCCGATTTGGTGGCGGCGGCGAAGACGGCGATACAAAAGGGCGAAACCCGCATTGCCGAAATCGACAACGAAACCGATCTTTTATCGCAGGCGATCAGGGCGTTGACGGGCAAAATCGACGTATTCGAACGGCTTTCCGACGAAAATCGGCAAAGTCAGCTTTCGTCTGCGGAAAACCTTTCGGAAATCAGGAAAAATCAAGGCTCGCTTACGGCGCAGAAGCAGGCGGCGGAAGACAGAATCGCAGAACTCAAAGCCGCGCTGCAAAAGGAAACGGCGCGCCGCGAAAAGCTTCTCGAAGAACTCGAAGGCGTGCGGAAAGACCTGAAAAAGCTGAAAGAATTTACTTCGGGCGGCGAGAAAGAGCTTGCGGAAAAAGAAGAAGAAATCCGCGATATGCAGCTGACGATCAACAATTTCAATCAGGAACTTTTCAGCGTGGGCGGGCAGATTTCTTCGCTGAAAGATTCGCTCGAAATGTACGTTGGCATCAAAAACCGCTACGAAGGCTACAAAGATTCGGTGCGGCGGCTTTTATCGGTGGCGAAAACCAACCCCGAAGTGGGCAGCCACGTGAAAGGCACGATTGCGGACATTATTCACACCGATCAGAAATACGAGCTTGCTTTCGAAGTTGCGCTCGGCGCGGCCACGCAGAACGTGGTTACCCCCACGCAGGACGACGCGCGA
>CALARO010000051.1 GCA_937888935.1 uncultured Clostridia bacterium | reverse complement strand
AATTTTTTTCATTGTGGTAAATCCGTCGGGAGCGGATGTTTCTACCTCTGTTCCGTTTGCAAAAAGATCATTCGTAATCAATTCTCCGTAAGGAGGTACGTCCGGCTCGGCATTTGGATCACGTAATCCTTTCAATTCCGTACAAAATACATCCAGTACGTCTTCGGCTGTAAAACCAATCGGGCAAAAACCTTTTACGTTTTTCCACAACATTGCAAGCAACGAAGCAGGCACTTCGGCATTTTCCGGATTAAGCTCGCATTTAAAGACAACAACATCGTTGCACGCGGCAACAAGATTCCACGTAGCAAGTTTTTCATCTGTTGCATTATCGTTTTTCGTAAGATAAAAATAAATCCAATCGGTAAGCGACAATGTTTCGGAATCATCGTTATTCGGCGTGAAGCGATATCCAAGATTACTCTTTACGGCAAAATATACTTTGCTGTATTTTGCAAGATTTGCGTCCGAAAGAAATTGACCGTGAATAAACGGGGCATCCTGTCCATCCGCCGCGTGATTATTTTTACTTTCAGCGACTTTCAAAAATCCCTTTGGCGCAGCTACTGCGCTTGCTTTAAAATTACCGCCGGAATACACCGATTCTTCAATCGTCTTCGCTTCCTCAATTTCCGCTTCCGGTACGGGGTATTTTTCTTGCAGCTTCACTCCTTTCACGGTAATTATAAGATCGCCCGTAACATTAGCAATCGAATAACTGTTTACCCCCGGAATAACTTCACAAGCCGCTCCGCCCATCGTTGCGGTTACTTCAAAATCATCTGTTTTTACGTAATTTTCCGCAACGCGTACTGAAAACCCATAAGTTTTTCCGTATTCGGCATAATCATTACCGTTTACTATCACGTGATCGGCATCTTTCGTCGGTTTCGTTACGTTGAATTTCTGCGCAGTTGCGCCGGTAACTACAATATCGGTATTGCCCGTAATCTTCGCGATCGTATACGATCCGTTTTCACCGTCCGATACCTCTACGGGCGTTTCACCGACATAAGCTGCAACCGTAAGCGTTCCCGAATACCCGGTTTGCAATACAAGCGTAAAGGAATAAGATTTCCCTTCTTCTGCCGTTTGTTCATACTTAGCCGTTACCCCGTCGCATACGTCCATAGTAATCGTATACTGTTTGGTCGGCTCGCCAGAATCGTCGTCGGGCTTGTCGTCTTTTTCGCAGGCGGTAAAAACCGCGAAAAGACAGAGAAACATTGCAAAAAACAATGTTCGAATAGTGCGTTTGAGTGTTCTCATATAAATTCCTCCTGTTTCTAAGGGTTTTCCCCTTATTAATGTCGTTTTAAATTACTCGGCTGCACGCTGTTTATAAATCAATTTTCTGCGTGCCGTAACCCGTTACATAATGTTTTTTGACGCCGAGTTTTTGCATCCATTCTCTCGTCACCGCCGTGCCGTACATTCTCAGCCGATCGCTTTTTCTTGCGTATTCGAAATCCGCAAGATATTTCGGTAATGCTTCTTCCTCATACAGCCAAATAGGAGCATTCCAGATACACGCTTTCGGGGCAATAGCTTCGTATACTTCCATAGATACGTTCATATGTCCGTGATGAGCCATCTGACAATATTCGGCTTGTAACTTTCCAAAATTTTCAAAATACAAAATATCGCCGCCTTGCGGTCCCAAATCACCCAAAAACATCACAGATGTTTTCGGCGTTTTTAAGCGAAACGCAAGAGAACTGTCATTCATTAAATTTGCATACAATCCATCGTGATATGTAAATAAAAATTCAATATTTACCTCGTCGATATCGATCTTCTCACCTTGGCGAACAATATGCTCTTTCTCTGCAAATTTTGGTTTCACCGCATTAAAAGCCGGCAGAATTTCGTTGAGTTCTTGTCTAAAATATTCAAGATCGGGAACATCCGTCAATTTAATCAGTTTATCATAATCCGGAAAATTGTAATAAATAGTTTCTATATCAAAATCTTTTAAACCGTTTGTTTCGGCTTCATTCACAAATCCGTCGATGTGATCATTATGCGCGTGCGTTAAAATCCATGCGGAAATATGTCTGCCATCCACATATTTTTTTAAAAGAGGCATATCTTCTCTCATTCCGCCATCAACAATAACTACATTGTTTTTCTCTGTAATTATCACGTAACTCATCATAAACGGACTTGTTTCGGTAAGCACGTACATTCTCGCCATTTAAAACACCACCCTCACGCTACTACGTTTTTTACTAAGAGATACGTTATTCAAATGATCCAAACCGCTTTCATATCCCATAAGCGCAAAACGCGCATCCGGGTAAAGCATATTTCTTTCATTCTGCACAAAGCCGCTTATTTTTTCCACCGATTTCGCATAATACTTTCTGCCATTAGCAAAATAGTGTAAATTCAACGGATAAACCGCGCCTTCGCCGTATACGCCGAACACGGCATATTCTATCGGACGATCATCTATTGCCATACGCAGAGTATAACATGCGCCGACATCAAATTCCACTACGCTATGCTTAATCGCACCGGAATATACAAGCGTTTCCGCTTTGTCGCCTTTATATTTTACAAAAAATTCGCCTTTTACGCTCGCGTAAGCATCCGGTAATGCGCAATCGAAAAACAAAACTCCTTTATCTAAATCGTTTGCTTGTACATCTTTTTTCAAAGCATCAATTGTGTTTTTTTGCCAATTGATTCGATTTGCAAGCGCGTTTCCATAACTTTCTATGCCGTTACGATATGTTTTCCAAAGATTTCCGTAAATGCCGTGCAATTGATTGAAAGAATCGGAAATTTCACTCAATGCAGATAAAAAGTATTCTTTGGATTTTAATTGTTTTTCATAATTATCAAACCATTCGTTGCCGAGTTTTTGAATTTTCAGCCACAATTCCTGTTCTTTCAAAAACGCAAAAATATCCGATAAAACATCTTTCTTTGCGCCAGATTGTTCATTCATTCCTTTTTCAATCGAAGGCAACGCAATATTTAATAATGAAGCATAAATATCCTTTACGTAATAATTACATTCCGAAATTCTTGTAATATCGTTATATCCCGAAAGCCAACTGACAGCGGGTATAGCTATAATCGCTTTCGCTGCCACGCTATCGCCGGTTATTTCTGTGTAAATCGTTTCCGCGGATTCAGGCACGGCTTTTCCGCTCCAAAGTTCGCCGGCATATGCTATTTCGGGATACATTCCAAGCAGAAAACAATCCGAACGTTCCCACGTGGTAAGGAGCGCGCCGATCGGATGATGTTTCAAAGCATATTCCGTATAAGTATTTACGTTATAAATCGGAGATGCTTCATGTCCATACGCGCAGAACATATATCTGAACCCGAGTTCGTCGTACAATGAAAACCAATCGCGTTTTACTCTATTCGTCCAATGTCCTTTCGGCTCATCGGCAACATATCCGTAATTCCAGTTACAAAAAATAATATCGCGGGGCAGTTTTTCGATAATATCGTAATACTCGAAAAAATCATCCCACATCATCATTTCTTTCCCGAGCGACTTCGCAAGATTATAATTGTGTATCACTTGCGAAAAAAACATATCTTCTTTTGTACTTCCGCTTGCAATCGCTTTTTTGCAGCGCGCACACTCGCCGAATTCAAATACCTCGTCAAGCCCCATATGCACGTATTTACTATGAAATACGTTACTCACTTCCGTGATATAGGCATCCATAAACCGATTTAATTCGGGATTTGATATGCACCCGACCGCACCGCGCGGATACAACGAAGAAGACCAACCGCGACCTTCCGCTTTTTCGTCGGAAAACTCTGAAAGATAGGCTAATTCCGGATACACGAAAAATTTTTCCATGTGGAAAAAGTTTTCAAATGCCGGAATCACATTTAAGCCCGATTGTTCTATCGAATTTACAATCTCGGAAAGCTCGGCAAGCGAATAGGTACTTTTCTCATCAAAGAATTCAGTAACGGAAGTCCTTACGCACGCTTCAAGATACAAAATAATAGTATTATATCCGTGCTTTTTTGCAAATTCAGCAAAATCTAAAATAAAATCTTTCCGTTCCTTTTGCCTGCCGAGATCTAATTGAATCGCTACGATTTCCATAGATTTTCTTTCCTTTCATTTGTTTTCTTTTATTGCAGCAGAGTTCTGAAAATCGGCGCTCCGTCTTTTATCGTCCAAACAGATTGATCATAAGCGGCTATAATTCTTTGCACGCTTGCATCATTTTGAAGCGCCTCGAAAGATGCATATTTTTGTCTGGCGTCATCCGAAAAAACCGCGTTAGCGGAAATACAGAAACAATTTTCCGTTGCCGCCACTCGCATCGAATCGGCAAATAATATGCACTTTGTTACGCCGGAAACATCTATTTTCGCTTCACTTGCATCTACAAAACTCGTTTTAATTGTACTGTATGCATTCGTCGCCGGAGCAAAAGTTACCACGTTTTGCTCCCAACCATTATCCGTAGTCATTTTAATCGACTTATATTTTACATATATATTTTCAATCGTTCCTGCAAGACAAGCGGAAATATATGCGCTGTTCTCTACTTCGGCATCGATAAAAGCAAGATTTTTTAATGTTCCCGCACGTTTTATAGTAGGTATAAATCCCCAAGTCGCACCATTATTCGAAGTCATTTTCAAGCCGGAAATATAATGTCCTTTTCCATCTATTACGCCTTGAAAACCTTGTTCATAATCGCCTTCTCTGTATGTGCTGTAATAAGTATACGCCCTGCCGGGAATTTCATAATAAGTATTGATTTTTCCAAACAGACCACTATACGTGCCGTTATAGTTTATATCCGAGCCAAACACGAAATAACCGTCGAAAAGTTTTACACAACCGTCATACAAATCTTCTGTACAATTATCTGAAATTCCGTCTTTTCCGCTGATTGCGTCTAAATCGGATTTCGTTTTGATGACTTTTGTGTAAATATTCCCCTGCAACACATAGCTCGCTTTTTTTGTATCGATTTTAAGTATAACGTTTTCGCCAAGATACTTTGCCTGCGTCGGTAAATCTTTCAAAACCAAAGACCTTTCGTTAAGCAAACCAAAAACATTTTTAGCGTAAATTTCCTCATTCTGTTCGATTGTAACCTTTTCAATATCACCATGTAATGTTTCGGTAAGCGCAATCGGTTTTAAATCCAAAGTTTCAAGAGTAAAAGTATCGTTAAGCTCAATCGTCGGCGCATAAACTTCAACCGTAATAAATGTGTCCGATTGAATATTATCTTTTTCTGCATGTACTTTAACCGACGTTTTCCCCTTCGCAACCGGCGTAATGTTTCCGTTTTCGTCTATCGTAAGAATATTTTCATTTTGCGAAGAATAAGTAAGCAAAACTCCGTTGTTTATAGGAGTACCACCAAGATTGATTGCCGAAGTTTCTACTTTAAACGTATCATTATCTTGTTCCGTTTTTAACATAGACACCTTCGCGCAATAACCTTCTTGCGTAACGAGAATATTTTTAAATTCCAAAGAGATCGTCGGCTGCACAACATTTACGTTTAATTTAGCGTATGCCGAAATTCCGTTCATCTCCGTAACGCCGTAATATTCGGCACAACCTGCATTTTTACCCGTAATTTCATACAAGCCTTTTTCGCCGGATATTTCGGCGACAGAATCGATTGCACCGCCGGCAAGAAGCCATTGTACAGCGGCGTTATCAAACACCATTTCACCGATTTTTACCTTGCTCTCCAACAAATAACTTTCATTTTCATACACAGACACTTCGTTTTGAGATAAAAACAATATCGGTGCAAAATCAGATTTTTCCACGGTAATCTCACATTCCGCAGTC
>CALARO010000050.1 GCA_937888935.1 uncultured Clostridia bacterium | reverse complement strand
ACGGTGGCGGCAATGCATAAATTTATTGCAGAAAACGGCTACAAGCCCGATATTACAAGAAGCCGGTATCACCACGAAATTTATCTTTCCGACGCGCGGAAAGTGCCGCCCGAAAAGTTAAAAACGGTGATCCGTCACCCGATTAAAAAAGTATAAAAAGTTTGATAAATGAGATATTTATTATGAAATATATTCATTTCGACGCGGAAACGTGCGGTTTTTACGGCGCGTACTGGAAAAACAAAAAGGAAACGAATTGCGCGATAATTGCCATGCTCGGCGACGATCCCGAAGATTACATGGCGAAAAAATGCGTGAAATGGCTGATGAAAAAGGGCGTGAACGTGCTTACGATGTCGCCGGGAAAAAAGAATTACAGCCACCACAATTATCCGCTGGAAAGGATTGAAAAGGCGATTGCGCGGCTGAAAGAATACGGCAATAAAAAAATCGGTATCGCGGGCGCGTCTACGACGGGTACGCTTGCGCTTACCGCGGCTTCGTACTTTCCCGAAATCACGCTTACGATCGCCATGACTCCGAGCGATTTTATCTGGCAAGGATTTGAGCAGGGCAAGAAGGACGGATGTGGCGAATGGCCGATCGAGAACGAATCTTTATTCAGCTATCGCGGCGAGCCGCTGCCGTACATGCCGTTTTGCTATAAGCACCCCGATTATTGGCGCGTGATGAGAACGGAAGCGAAAAGCACGGGGAATATGACGGCTTCGCGTAAGATTTTCGATGATTCGGAAGCCGCGCATCCGATTACCGAAGCGGAATTTATCAAAGTGGAAAATATCAAAGGGAAGCTTTTAATGATCGCAGCCGAAGACGATTGTTTGTGGGACGCGGCGAAATACGTAAGGCGGGCGGAAAAACGGCTGAACGAAAAGCCGCACGTCTGCGCCGTGGAAACGGCGGTGTATCGGCACGGCACGCATTTTGTATTCCCCGAAAGCTTACTGAAATCAATTTTTCCCGTCGGGGCGGGGCTTTTATTGAAACTTATGTTTAAAGCGGCGAAAGAGTACCCGAAAGAATGTAAGGAAACGAGAATCGACATCGAGCGCAGAATGGT
>CALARO010000049.1 GCA_937888935.1 uncultured Clostridia bacterium | reverse complement strand
CGCAAAGCGAATCCATACTCGTAAGCAACCCCCATATATCGCACCCGACTTCTTCGCAGTACGTAAAATATTCCGCGGCTTTTTTACCGCGCCTGATGATGGCTTTTCTTGCGGGCTTTTCTATCTGTTGAATAAAAATATTTTTTGTTGACATTTCTTTGTTTCTCCTTTCAAGGTATCTGAATTTTACGTCGTAGGGGATAAACAACGGCACGGGCATGGGGTTTTCGGCGTATTCTTTGGGATTGCACCCGAACGCGCGGTAAAAAGCGCGCTGATAGCCGTCTACGCTACCAAAACCCGTTTCAAACGCGACGTCGCAAATTTTAACGTTCTCGTTTTTCAGCCTTTTAGCCGATTCCGAAAGGCGGAATTTCCGGATGTATTCCGCGACGGTATAGCCTGTGTATAATTTGAAAACTTTATAGCATTGCCAAGGCGAATACATTGCCGCGCGCGCAAGCTTCGCCAACGATATTTCTTCATCGTAGTGCTTTGCTATGTAGTTTTGCATTGCCGATACCGCTTTTGCCCGATCGTCCATTTGCATTTGCTCTCCGTTTTGTTCCTTCCCGACTTCTCTATTATATCTCGTTTCGCCAAGATTTTCTCGACTTTTTTTGCCTTTTTTCTATTTTTCTGTATAAATTCGCTTTCTCGTTCAGCACCTTCCCATTTTTGCTCTAAAACTGTTTTCGGACTTTTTAGAGCAAGGGGGCAGTTGTTTTTACGGTATAAATCAATTATAAAAAACAAGTTGTTTTTTCTTTGAAATGGTAGTATAAGAAAACAAGCTACGCCCCTTGATTTTCAGAAATTTTTTATCAAAAATATTCAGAAAACCAAAAATGGGCTTCGCATAAAATGCTACTGCCCCTCATCACCGCCGCTATCGCGGCAGAGCTTCCCCCCAAGGGGAAGCCTTTACGAAGGCACGACTTCGCATTTTTGCCGAAGAAAATTTTGTAATGCAAAATTTTCAGAGACAAGGGGGAAACCTAAAAATATGCTTCAAAAAAGCGGCGTTTCTGAAAGAAACGCCACCGAAAAATGTTATGTAATTTTTTATACAAGCGGGTGTTCGGCGCGGATCACCGCGTAACAATCGGGGCGTTGCTCGTGTATCTTCTTCGCTACGGCGCGCTCGGCATCCGCAAGCACCCATTTGCTTTCCAGCGGTACGCTTAAATCAAAGATCAGATTTTTCCGTTCTTTGCCGTACGTCATGCGGAAATCGTGAATCGAAAACGTTTCGTCTACCTGCGCCGCCGCGCTGCGCGCAAAATCGCGCAGCTCGTTGACAAGCTCGTCGTGAATCACGATCGGATCCATATGTATCGTGACAAGGCAGCCGAATTTTTCGTGCATATCTTCTTCCAGCCGATCAATCGCTTCGTGCGCAAGGTTGATGTCGTCGTCCGCGGAAACTTCCGCGTGAAAAGATACCACAAGCCGCCCCGGGCCGTAATCGTGAACGATCACGTCGTGTATGCCCAGCACTTCGGGGTAGTTCTTTGTGAACGCGTATATATCGCCCACAAATTCTTTGGACGGGGGCGCGCCGACGAGCAGATCGACGGTTTCTTTTGCTGCTTTCAAGCCGGAAAAGATAATAAATCCCGCCACGAGAAGCCCTGCGATGCCGTCGATTTTCCAGCCGAAATATTTGCCGCAAAGGGCGGATATAAGCACCACGAAAGTGGCGGCTACATCGGAAATGCTATCGGTGGCCGCGCCTTTTAAAGCGACGGAATCTATTTTTTTGCCCACCGTTTTATAAAAGACGAAAAGCCAGGCTTTGGCGAGCAGCGAGAAGCACAAAAACGCCACCGTAAGCGCGGAAATCGCGGGCAATTCGGGCGAAATCGTGCTTTTTAGCGAGCTTTTGAAAAGCTCTGCGCCCACGAGAATGACGATGAGATCGACGAGAAGCCCCGCGACGTATTCCATGCGCCCATGCCCGAGCGGGTGTTCTTTATCGCCCGCTTTCGCCGCCATTTTAAAGCCGAGAAACGCCACGAGCGACGAAGCCGCATCGGAAGCGTTGTTTAAGGCGTCGGAAATCACGGCGACGGAAGCCGCTAAAATACCCGCCGTAAGTTTGCAGGCGAAAAGTAAGACATTTATAAAAATGCCCGTACCTGTGGCGAAAGAAGCGCATTTTTCGCGGTTGACTTTTTCGTATTCGCCCTTGCCTTCCGTGCAGCGGAAAAGGCGCAAAAGCGCGGAAATCATCTTGCTTCGCCGCCGTTTTGCGGGGCGGACGGATCGTTTGCCGCGGCGTTTGCTTTTTGCTCTTCGCGCGCTTTTTTGGCGGCTTCGGCTTTATTTACGCAGAATTTCGTGAGCTGCACGGCGAGAATGATCAAGCCGATTACGATAAAAATCGCGAGCAAACCCTGCCATAAGATTTTCAGCGAAGCTTTGAGCGTTTCGGATCTTGCGGCGGGGGAATCAATAACGGAAAGAAGTAAAAAAGTATTCATAGCGTTCTCCTTTATGCCTTAAAGCAAGGGCAGCACGAGATTGATGATCAGGCCGCCCACGATTGCGGAAGCGATCTGCCCCGAAACGTTTGCGCCGACGGCGTGCATCAAAAGGTGGTTTGTGGAATCTTCTTTAATGCCCATTTTTTCCACCACGCGCGCCGCCATGGGGAACGCGGAAATGCCCGCCGCGCCGATCATCGGGTTGATTTTCTCCTTGCTGAACAGGTTCATAATTTTCGCGCACATAACGCCGCCGATCGTATCGAAAACGAAGGCGAACAAGCCGAGTCCCATGATCATTAAAGTTTCCAACGTGATAAACTGCGCCGCCTGCATCTGGAAGGCGATGGTGATGCCGAGAAGCAGGGTGATTAAATTGGAAAGCGTATTCTGCGCGGTATCGGAAAGCGCGCCGAGCGCGCCGCATTCGCGGATCAGGTTGCCGAACATGAGCATGCCGACGAGCGAAAGGGAAGCGGGCGCGATTAAACCCGAAATGATTGTGACGAGAACGGGGAAAAGAATACGCGTGAGTTTCGTCACCTGCGAAGCGCGGTATTTCATTTTGATACGGCGTTCTTTTTGGGTGGTACACATTTTTACAACGGCGGGTTGCACGATCGGCACGAGCGCCATGTACGAATACGCCACCACCATGATAGGCCCTACGTATTTTGAAGCGAGTTTGAGCGCGACGAGAATGGAAGTAGGGCCGTCTGCCGCGCCGATAATGGCGATAGACGCCGCGTCGTTTAACGGGAAGCCGATAAGCGCGGCTAAAATCAGCGTTACGAAGATACCGAATTGCGCCGCGCCGCCCAGAATAAAGAGTTTGGGGTTGGAAAGCAGCGGTCCGAAATCAATCATTGCGCCGATGCCGATAAAAAGCAGCAGGGGCATCGCTTCGCTTGCCTGTATGCCGACTTTGAACAGCGAAGCGATAATTCCGTCTTCGGCGATGACTGCCGAGTTCGGAATGTTTACGAGAATTGCGCCGAAGCCCATGGGCAGAAGCAGCGCAGGCTCGATGTCCTTCTTGATGGCAAGGAAGATCAGCAAGCCGCCGATTGCCCACATCGCCGCTTGCTGCCACGTTACCTGCCTGATTGTTTCGATTAAAAATTCCATAAAAACCTCCGTTGGTTGGGTTGTTTTTTGCTTTTGTTTTAGTATTGACGCTTTAAAGAAAAAAACAAAAGGCTGCTTCGAAAACACGCCGTGAAAAAGCGCATTTTCGAAACAGTCTTGTCGTTTTGTTCTGACCCGGGCTTTGCCGATCGCGCGCGTACATATATATCTATATGTATTCGCTCGCTCACAAGAAAGCCGTGCTACCGTTATCAGACGGGAACGCTCTGTTCTTTTTCGGCGGTATTCTGCCGCCCTTGCAAAACGTTGCCCCGACTACTCCCTGCCGAAGTATTTTCATTATAAGCTTTTCGCGCGAGTTTGTCAACGATATTCGCGCCGAAAATCAATTTTTTTTACTGCGCTTTTTCGTTGTGCTTTTTCGCTTCTTCGCGAATGGCAAGGCAGGCGTCGTAAACGCGCGCGATATTTGCGATACTATACGTCTTTTCTTGCGTGTACAAATACAGCGTGCCGAATGTAAATGCGGCGTAGAGCGGCGGCATTTTTGCGGCGGGAACGCCGCCGTTCTGCGCTACCGTGCGCTTCATTCTGCAATCGGTGAGTTCGGCAAACGGGATTGCGACGGGCGGCTTTTTTCTGCCGCCGAAGTAGAGATATACGCCGGTTTCGTCCGATTCTACGGCAACTCTGCGCTTCGCGAGCGCGAATACCGAGCCGCCGATTAAAAGCGCGGCGATCGCGTAGTAAACGATCATGAACGTGAGCATGAACGCCTTTTCGCTTGTGATGGAAAGCTGCGCGGCGTAGTAGGTTGCGCCGCCGAGAAACGCTGCGCCGATGATTAAAAATAAAATCGGTCGCGTGAGCGAACGCTTTGCAAGCGCCTTTCTTTTGCTGCTATTTTGCAATTTTTTGCCCCCCTGATTTGCTTTATGATAAAATTATAGCACGTTTTTGTGCGTTTTGCAAGCGGATTTCGGCGGATTGCGGGGTATTCCGGCGCGGTTGGCATATTTGGCGCGGGGCGGCGCAAAATAAGGGTATGAAAAGAAAAACGTTCTTGCGCGGCGCGGCGACTTTGGGGATTTCCGGCGCGGCGGTGAAATTTCTCGGCGCGCTTTACCGCGTGCCGCTTGTGGCTTTGATCGGATGCTACGGGCTTGGCTTATATCAATCTTCTTACGCGTTTTTCGCGTTTATTTCCACGCTGTGTTCGGCGGGGATCGCTTCCGCGCTTTCGAAACAGGTTGCCGACGTGCGCGCAAAAGGGGTTTCCGCTTCGCCGATCGTTTCCGACTATCTGCGGCTTTTCGTGCGGGCGGGATTGATCGGCGGCGCGGCGGTGGCGGTGTTTCCGCTCGTTTTTCACGCGGCGCGGGGCGAAACGTATGCGGCGGGGTATTTCTTTCTTGCGCCCGCCGTGCCGATCGTGTGCGTTTCTTCCGTGCTGTGCGGCGCGTTTCAGGGCGCGGACGATATGTTTCCTACGGCGGCATCGGAAATTGCGGGGCAGATTGCGAAAATTGCGCTCGGACTTTTGTTCTGCGCGATTTTGAAGGCAAACGCGGCGAAGGCGGCGGCGTTTTTGTGCCTTGCTGTAACGCTTTCCGCCTTGATTGAAGACATTGTTCTGATTTTTATGCGTAAAAAGCGGCGGGGTAGTGGCGAAACAAACGGCGATTTTTGCGAAATGCCGCATACAAGCGCGAAGTTTTTATGCGGCAGGGTGTCCGACGGGAAAACGGGGCAAATTCTTGCTTTTACGCTGCCGATTACCCTTTCGGCGGCGGTGCTGCCCCTGACGGCGTTTGCGGAAAGCATGCTGTTGCCGTCGCTTTTTAAACGGTACGCCGAAAATCCGCTCGCTTTGTACGGATTGTTTGCGGGCGGGGCGGCGTGCCTTGCGCACTTTCCCGTGACGCTCTGCCGGGGCGTGGGTGCGGCGGCGATTCCCGATTTGTCGGCGGAAATTAAAAAGAACGGCGCGGCAGCGTGCGGCAAAAAAATTTCGTATGCGTGCCTTTTAACGCTTGCCGTGGCTGTGCCGGCGTGCGCGCTGTTGACTCTTTTTGCGCCGCTTGCCGTGAAAATTCTGTTTCGCTCGCTTTCGGCGGGGGAAAAGTCGCTGCTGGTTTCGTGCGTGCGGATCGCCGCGGCGGGGGCGGCGTTTTTATCGTTGGCGCAGACGTTATCGGCGTGTCTGACGGCGCAGGGGCGGCAGCGGGGCGCGGCGGCGTGCTGGGGGATAGCGTGTCTTTCGCGGGTGCTTTTCGATCTTGTGTTTGCGGGGGCGTTGAAATTATCGGCAAAGGGCGCGGCGATTGCGGAAAGTCTTTGCTATTTCGTTGCATTTTTGCTGATTTTATTGTATAATAGAGAGTGTGCGAAGCACGATTTTTGCATTGCGACGGAGGCGAAAAAATGATTACGGTGATAGGCTTGGGCGTGAAGGCGGGCGATCTGACGAAAGAAGGCGAAGCGGCGATTTTAAAAACGGCGGAAACGGGCGGAAAAATTTTCGTGCGGACGGCGAAAACGCCGTCTTACGAAAGCGTGAAGGCTTTGGGCGTGGCGCATGAAACGCTTGATTATATTTACGAAAAAAGTCGGTCGTTTGCCACGTTGAACAAGAATTTGTGCCGGGCGGTGCGCGGGGGCGGCGAAAACGTGGCGTATCTTGTGGACGGCGCGGCGAGCGAGGATAATTCCGTGAAGGCGATTCTGCGCGCGGCGGGCAAAAAGAACGTGCGCGTGATCGGCGGGGTTTCGAAAATCGCGGCGATCGCTTCGGCGGCGAATTTCGCCGGCTGCTCGTATCAGGCGGTTTCGGCGTGCGAAATTTGCGACGTGCTGCGGGATGAAGGACTTTCCGCGCCGCTGATTACATACGATATCGACGGCGCAGACATGGCGGCGGACGTGAAACAGGCTCTTTCCGAGCGGTTCGGCGAAGAAACGGAAATTTTGTTTATCAGACTGAACGGCGCGGGCGGCTGCTCGGACGGTTGCTCGGGCGGGGCAGGCGGTGCGCCCGTGGTGAAAAAGATAAAAATTTTTGAGCTGGACAGGCAGAAAAGTTACGACTGCGGATGCGCGGCGGCGGTGGAAAAAATCGCGCTGCTCGATAAAAAACGGTTTACGATGAACGACGTACTCACGATTTTGCGGCGTTTGCGCGATCCCGTGAGCGGGTGTCCTTGGGATAAGGCGCAGACGAGCGAAAGTATTCGCATGAACGTGATCGAAGAGGCTTACGAGCTTCTGGACGCGATCAATCTGAAAGACGACGACAAGATTCGCGAAGAGGCGGGCGATCTTTTAATGCAGGCGGCGTTTCACAGCGTGCTGAAAGAAGAAGCGGGGGCGTTTGATTTTACGGACGTTGCCACCGAGCTTTGCGAGAAGCTGATTACGCGGCACACGCACGTGTTCGGCAAGGACAAGGCGATCGACGCGGAAAGTGCGCTGAGCGTGTGGGATAAAAACAAGATGATCGAGAAAAGTCAGGACACGTTTGCGAAAGCGGTGAACGACGTGCCGAAGTGCTTTCCCGCGTTGTTGCAGGCGCAGAAGGTGGCGAAGCGGGTGGAACGCGGCGGATGGGATAAGCCGACGTTCGAAGGCGCGAAGGCGGCTTTGGAAGAAGAGCTTGCCGAGCTGAAAATCGCTTCGGAGAACGAAAAGGCGGGGCGCGGAAGTAAGGACGACGTGGCGGGCGAGCTGGGCGACGCGCTTTTTTGCCTGGCGACGATGGCGCGCGCGGTGGGGGCGGACGCGGAAGAAGCGCTACTCGATACTGTGCGGAAAGTGCAGCGGCGGTATACGGAATACGAAAATCTTGTGCTTGCGGACGGCAAGGACGTGAACGCGCTGAGTAAGGCAGAACGCGATAATTACTATGCTCTGGCGAAGGAAGCCGAGCGCGGAAAACGCGGGGACGGGGAAGCGTAAAATGAAGCTCAATCGGGTACAGGTGGGGGGATTTGAGATAAAAAACAACGTTTGGCTTGCGCCGCTGGCGGGGTATACGAATTATCCTTTTAGGGAAATCGCGCTGCAAAGCGGGGCGGGGTTTGCGTTTACGGAAATGGTGAGCGCGAAGGGCCTTTGCTACGGCAGCGAGAACACGAAAGAGCTTTTGTATACGACGGAAAGCGAGCGGGGCAGGGCGGGCGTGCAGATTTTCGGAAACGATCCCGCGTTTATGCGGCGCGCGGCGGAAAGCGAAGAATTATCGGCGTTTGAGATTGTGGACATCAATATGGGGTGTCCTGTGCCGAAGATTTATAAAAACGGCGAGGGTAGCGCGCTTCTGGAAACCCCGAAGCTGGCGGAAAGAGTGGTGGAAGAGACGGCGAAAAGCGGGAAAATCGTGACGGTGAAGTGCCGCATCGGCGTATCGCGCGAAAAAATCGTGGCGGAAGAATTTTGCCGGCGTATGGAAGGCGCGGGGGCGCGGGCGATTACGGTGCATGGCAGAACGCGCGCGGATATGTATTCGGGCGAGCCGGATTATGCGGCGATTGCGGCGGTGAAAAACGCCGTAAACGTGCCTGTGATTGCGAACGGCGGCATATTTTCGGTGCGGGAAGCGGAAATCATGATGGAAAAAACGGGGGCGGACGGCGTGGAAATCGCGCGCGCCGCGCTGTATGATCCGCAGATTTTCTGCGAGTTTTCGGGCGAAAAAAGAAAGCCGCTTTTCGAAATAGTGAAGCGGCAGACGGAAGAAACGGAAAAATTGTACGGCGAGCGGTTCGCCACGGTGTTTATGCGGAAAATGTGCGCGTTTTACCTGCGCGGGAAGCGGGGCGCGGCGGCGTATAAGGCGCGGCTTTTCGAGTGCAAAACGCCGGCGGAAGTGATTGAGTTGGCGCGGGAAATTTTTGAGTGAAAAACGGAAGAAGAGAAGATACTACGCGATTTTGTTTGAATTTTGGATAATAGAAAACAAGATACGCTCTTTTCGTTTGAAATGATTGTGTTAGAAAACAAGACGCGCCCCTTTCGTTTGAATTTTGGATAATAGAAAACAAATTGCGCCCCTCATTCGTCGCCGTTCGGCGACACCTTCCCCCCAAGGGGAAGGCTATATCAAAGGCAATATTTTAAAATTTCAAACGGCTTGTTGCAATCCGTTATAAAACGGGCGATGCCTGCCCGGGGGTTATAAATAAGGGAACATAAAATCGCAGATAAAAAATATGATACAAAAAAGGTTGCGTTTCTATCTTTGGGGAATAGATTTGCAACCTTTTTTTAATTGTTTTTTACGGTTTATTTGCGCTAAAACTGTTTTAATATTTCGAGGTTCTATAATAAATGTTGGGGTGAGTGCGAAACAAACAAAGAAATAATCAAAA
>CALARO010000048.1 GCA_937888935.1 uncultured Clostridia bacterium | reverse complement strand
TACACGACGCTCTTCCGATCTCGTTAAAAACTTGCGCACTTCCCGCAGTTGGCGGTGCAATCTGCCGGGCAGAATAAATCTGCCCATCGCCTCGATCAGGCCGATTGATTCGCTCTTGATATTATGATATTCTTTGTGCGCGTGAAAAATTCCGTCGGGATATTCCTCGTCGCAGCGGTTGTTGCGAAGAAGCAGATACACTTCGTACCCTTCATCCGTCTTCCGCACGATCGGCGAAAGCGTGTTGTGCGGCGCGTCCGTTTTTGCGATGATATTCACGGCTTTGTCCGAATAATTCAGCCATTTATTCAGAACGTTCGCCGCCGCGCGGCAAAGCGCGTCTTTATCGCTGCCCGTAAGCAAAATCACGCTGTTGTACCAATCGGGCAGGTACACGCTCACGCTGCCTTCCGTTTCCGCGATCTTTTCGCCGCGCTCGCTTTCAAACATCGGGAAAACGTGCTTGCCGCCCTGAAAATGCTCGTGCGCAAGTATGCTGCCGCCCACAATCGGCAACGGCGCGTTCGATCCGATGCAATAATCGGGCGCGTAATCCACGAAATCGAGCAGCTTGCGCGTGGTCTTTTCCGTCAATTCCATGGGGGTATGGGCGAGATTTATCGCAATTCCGTGCTGATAAAAGTACGCGTAAGGCGAGAACTGCCAGAACCATTTTTCCCCCGCCAGCGTAAGCGGCACGGTGCGCATGTTGCGCCGCGTTCTGCCCTGCCCAACGTACCCCACGTTCTCTTTGCAAAGCATGCATTTCGGATACCCCGAAGACACGTTGCGCAGCTTCGCCGTGAGCTTGTTGTTTTTTTCGGGTTTGCTCAGATTGATCGTGATTTCGATGGGAATCCGCGTGGTGGTCGTTTTCCAGTACTCGTTTTTCGCGATCGCCGAAGCCTTTACATAATCGTTCTTCACGCCGAGATCGTACAGCATATCGAACGCCGCCGCGGGCGATTTCTCGTGCAGCGCGGCAAACTTTTCAATCACTTCCGAAGGGCGCGGCGAAAGCATATCCAAAATGTCGGAAGTGAAAAACTCTTCTTCGCCTTCGTCGATCACCCCGTTTTTCACCGCGTAAGCCGCGATCGGCGCAACGATTTCGTCCGGACAGGTAAGCGCGGCAATCTTCTTCTCGTTTACCCAGCACGGCTTGATTTCCGTAAGGTTGAGCTTCGTCATCAGAAGGTTGGAAACGTAAATTTCGTCCGCCGCGGGAAGATTTAAATGTATTTTTGCATACGCGATTAAATCGCTGATATTCTGATTGATCATATTCTTTCGCCTTTTCTTTAGTGTTTTATTGATAAACTCACAATTTTACAGCTTCGTTACGGTGATACCGTCTTCAATCGAGGTTTCGTAGAACGAAGCGCGATAGCCGATCGCGTCGAAATACGCCTTATCCACGTGGCGGATAAACCCTTCTACCGCCGACTTTTTCACGATGGAAATCGTGCAGCCGCCGAACCCCGCGCCGATCATGCGCGAGCCGAGACACCCCGCTTCTTTGCGCGCCAGCGCGGAAAGCATATCAAGCTCTTTGCCCGTCACTTCGTACAGATCGCGCAGCGAATAGTGGCTCTCGTTTAAAAGTCTGCCAAGCTCGGCAATATCGCCGCGCTTCAAAGCCGCCACCGCTTCGGTCACGCGCGCGCACTCCGTCACCACGTGTTCCGCGCGCTTTGCCACCACGCCCGAAAGCAGGTATTTCACTTCGTTGAATTCTTCGGGGGTAAGCTCTGCCAAAGCGTTGATTTTCTTTACTTCCTGGATTTTTTTCAGCGCGACTTCCACTTCGTGGCGGCGCACGTTGTACTTGCTTTCCACAAGGTTGTGCGGCTTGTTGCAATTCGCCACCACAATGCAGTACTCGCCCAGCTGCAAAGGCACGTATTCGTAATCGAGCGTGGCGCAATCGAGCAAAATCGCGTGATCTTTCTTGCCCATCGCCGAAGCGAATTGATCCATAATGCCGCAATTCACGCCCGCGTACTTGTTCTCGGCGCGCTGCGAAATCAAAGCCAGCTGCACTTTATCGTATGCAACGCCCGCGTATTCCGAAAGCGCAACCGCCGTGGAAACTTCGATCGCCGCCGACGAAGAAAGTCCGCTGCCGAAAGGCACGGTACAATCGTACAAAAGATCGCAGCCTACAAGCGGCGTGCCGCTCTCTTGCAGATAGTACGCAACGCCCGCCTGATAGTTGCCCCATTTCAGCGACTTGTACTCGCCGATTTTATCAATATCCAGCTCTACCACCTGCTTGAAATCGGAAGCGGCAACGCGGATGATATTTTCGCCGTTTTTGCGCGCATACACGTTGCAGCGAAGATTGAGCGCGGCGGGGAAAACCTTGCCCCCGCAATAATCCACATGCTCGCCGATCACGTTGATTCTGCCGGCAGCCGTAAACAAATCGTGCGGCGCGGCGTGAAATAAGCTTTCAAAGAGTTGAATAGCGTCGTTGCGTTCCATATTAACCTGATACCTCCGTAAACGAGAGAATTTTTAACAAAATTTCGAAATTTATTATCATTTTCGCATATAAATTATATCATAACGAAAAAGAAAAGTCAATGATAACGCCGCCGTTTTTGAAGGTTTCCGCCGAAATTTTGATATAAAAACGCGGAAAATTCCGCGCTTTTGTCGCAACGCTTCTTTCAATGCTTATTCCTGTGAACTTTTATCGGAAATTTCAGCCGCCCGCCCGAGTAAATTATATATATTTTTCTTTTTTAACCGCGCGTAGGCATACATTAAAGCCGTGCCGCTCGCGCCTGTTTTTATCGCCCCGGACTTGCAGCCCAAAACAGGCTTATATTGCTCGTCGAAATAAAAAATGCAGTATTCGCTATCGTCGCACATTTTTTGATTGCGTTCAATGTAGGCGGCTTTTCCTGCTGAAAATACACATTGCGGCTTATAGATTTCTTCATATCCCTGCAACGTGATTTCGATTTTCGCAACTTTGCGAATTGCCTTTTCATCGCGTTTTCTGTCTTTTTCAAGCGGCGCATATTCGCTTTTTGTGAGATAGGCAACGCGTACAATTTGCCCGCCGTCCGCCATTTCCGAAGTATTTTTAATTTCCGTTAACACGGTATGACAAAGCGCGTCGAAATCGCTGCGCGAACCGAAAATAAACCGCCGCACCCCTTTATTTTCAATAAGATCTTGCAAAATTGCGCGCAAGCGTTTTTCCAGTCCTTCTGTCACCGTGATTTTTCTATGCCCGAAAAAGCAACAAGTGACGTTTTTTATTTTCAGCAATTCGCTTTCTTTTTCATCGTCTAAAATTATGAAATTCTTCACTCTCTATTCCCTAATTTCACTTTAAAACAATTTAGGCACTAATATGTACTTCATTTAATTATGGTCACATTTGTGACTATAATTATTTATGGGCATATTTATGACTTTTAAAACATTTTGCGCATATTTGTGGTAGTATTTTCACAAGGTGATAAAAATGAGTTTTGCCGAAATTTCCAAAATGTTGAGAAGAGAATATAATTTCACGCAGGTACAACTCGCAGAAGCATTAAATGTAAGCAAATCCTGCGTTTCTATGATTGAAATCGGGAAAAACGAGCCTACGTCTTCTACGCTCGCAAAATACGCCGATTATTTTCAGGTCTCTACGGATTTTCTTTTGGAACGCGAAAATTCATTCAACGCAACCGCCGCGCAGCCGCAAACCATTACCGTTTTCGAAAAACAGGAAAAAGAATTGTTAAATAATTATAGAAGTTTAAACGATAAAAAACGGAAAGCCGCCCGCGAATTTTTGCAGGCTCTTTCCGAAGACTAAAATATATGTTTGAAAATCGCGCCGTCGGCTAACCGACGGCGCGCTGTTTTTTTCATTCCTGCGATATGTATGCGAATCTCGGCACTTTTTCGCCGCCAACTTCCACCTTTTCGCACCACATTTTTGCGGGGCGAATCCATAACTTTTTCTCGCCGTACAAGGCTCGGTACACCACGTATTTTTCAAGCGTTTCCGAGTGCATTGCCGTGCCGATCACTTCGTATTCGTTGCCTTTAAAATGCCGGTATCTGCCCGGCTTGATCTCGCTTTGCGTAATCGCTTCCGGCTGAATTTTTTCTGCCGATTTTTCGTCCATTTCACTTTTCTTCCTTACCGGTATTTTCCTGCGTTTTGGCGCGCGCTTCGTGTCTTGCGGAAAGCTTTTTATACGCATACGAACAAACGATTCCAAGCACCAGAAGCACGCCGAACACCACGGCGGAAACCACATAATTTTCCTGCATCAATTCGTGTCCGCACCACGTGGAAGCCACCACGGACGGGATACGAGCGAGCAAAATCACGAGAATGGATGAAAGCGCGCCGTCGTTTGAAATCGCCGCCATCCACGTAAAAATATCTTTGGGCGTACCGGGCAGGAAATTCATTAAAAACAAGAAAACGTTCCGCTTCTTTTTATCTTTCAGCATCGCCGCCGAGCGCATTTTTTCGGGCGAAATAAAAAGCCCCACCAGCTTTGTGCCGTACTTTTTGCCCAGCAAAAATATAATCAGCGTGCCGATCAGCGAGCCGACCATGCACCACACCGCACCCCACCACGTGCCGAACGCGTAGCCGCCCGCCACTTGCAACGGGCCGCCGGGAATCACGCGGAACACCGTCATGATCACGCGCAGTCCGATGAAAATAAATATACTGCTTGTGCCGAAACCTTCGATCCACGTTTTGAAGCCTTGCGGATCTTTCACGAGATTTACGATCGCCACGCCCACAAGCACGTAAAAAAGCACCAGAAACACGATGAGCGCGGCGATGCCGATGGCGGCGGCGATGCGCTTTTTCTTTGCGTTCTGCAACTCGTTGCCGCGTTCCTGCACCGCCGTTTTCAACGCCAGAAACTGCTTTTTGATCCACGCGCCAAGGCGCGCGAAAACATTGCGCTTTTTTTCCGGGGCGCATTTCGTTTGCGTTTCCGTTTGTTCCGCCGTTTCGCGCTCGATTTCAGGCGAAATTTCAGCCGCGATTTCGGGCGAAGTTTCAACCGTGATTTCGGGCGCGTTATCGGGGGTTTCGTTAATTTTTTCGGTCATAAGCAAAATCCTTAATTGAGAAAAAAAGAGCCGCACCTCCGTAGAAAAAGCGGAAAAGTGCGGCTGAAAAAGCTGATTTTTCGAAAAACCGACTAAAACTTACAACGCCTGCACATTGATGGCGCGCAATTTATTAGGGTTTTTGGGATCCGTTTCCGTTTCGTAGGAAACTTTCTGCCCTTCTTTCAGGCTTCTGTATCCATCGGCTTGGATCGCGGAATAATGCACGAACACGTCGTCGCCGCCTTCATCGCCGGCGATGAATCCGTAACCTTTTTCCGAATTGAACCATTTCACCGTACCTTGACTCATCTTTGGGTTCCTCCTCTCAAAAGTTATCCAAAACGCAAACCCGTCGAAAAACGAACGACAATCAAGCCATCGGCGCGGTTTTATCCCGAATACAAGTATATTATAGCACAATTTTTTATAAATTGCAATAATTTTAACAAATATTTTCGAAAAATTATTCAAAACGAGCAATTTTTCAAATTTTTTATTTTTTCACGGCACACGCCGCGCCGCCGCCCCCGTTACATACCGCGCCGAAAAAAACGCGGCGTTGCAAAATTTTACGGCGCGCACGGAAACCACACGCGCATATCGTTTTCGCCGCGATTTCCCCACGCGAAGTACGGAATCAGTTTCAGCGTAACTTTTTTCGTTTTCGGCGCGAAGAACGAATACAGCGTATCTTCGGGCAACGCCGCCGCGGCGGGCAACGAAACTTCCGCCGCGCAGGGCAGATTTTCATTCGCGATCACTTCCGCCTTTTTCAAAGCGTCTTCGCGGCAGTCCGCGCGCACCGCCGCGATCGGAAACGCATGATCCGCGCCTTCCGCGCAAAGCACCAGCGGACCGTACGTGAACGCCGCCTTTCCCCCGTTCTCGAACACACGCGCGTCGGCATGCACCGCCCGCACCCGCGGCGCAAAATCAATCTCGATCACGTCGCCGCCGAAAACGCCGTCGTAAATCAGAAACCCGTCGCGCTCGTTTGCAAACTTTTCGTCGCACCATTCGGGTTTTCTCACGCGCAACGTCAGCTTTTTGCCGAGCGAATCCACCGTAAGCCGCACCTTTCCGTTGTAAGGCAACCCCGACTGTACCCGAATTTTCGCCCGACCGCAATCAAGGCAAGAAGAAATCGGCTGCGCCAGCGTCACCGAATTTTCGCCGGAATTCTCGCCGCCGTACCAGAGAAACCCGCCGAGCCGCGCGATAAAGCGGCACAAATTCGGCGGACAGCACGAACAGTAGAAAAGTTTTACGCGCGAAGCGATCGGCGCGGCTTCACGCCAACCCGAAAAAGCCGCGTTGTACCGCGTTTTATCAAGCTGCATTTCCAAAGGATTCACGTAGAAAAACTCGTCGCCGGAAAGCGATTCTCCCGCCAAAATCCCGTTGTACAGCGCGCGCTCGAACGCGGCGGCGTATTTCGCCTTGCCCGTAAGACAAAACATTTTTTCCGAAAACAACGCCATGGCGATCGCCGCGCACGTC
>CALARO010000047.1 GCA_937888935.1 uncultured Clostridia bacterium | reverse complement strand
CGAAGATTCTGCCGATAAGGGAGACGCTTACGTCTATCGGGTATCGCCCGAAAAACCTCTGATTCTTACGCCGTGCGCGTTTGAAATGCCCGTTTCCGACGCGTTCGGCGGGGCACTTGCTCTTTCGTTCGATTACGACTGCCCCGCACGTTACGATTTTGAGCGGAACCGCCGCGCCGCGGAGAAAGTGAAAAACGAAGTGCGCGTTACGCTTACTTTACAAAAGGGAAGCGAAACGATCGGCGTCGCTTACCGTATCGTGAACCGCGCGTGCGACCACAGAATCCGTATTCTGCTGCAAAGCGGTTTTTCAGTCGGAAAACTTTATACGGACAGTCCGTTCGATTACGCGGAACGGGAAAGTTTCGAAAGTTGCGACGAAACCGAATCGGATACGCATCACAATTCCACGTTCGTTCAGCTTGCAAAAGACGGCAGGGCGCTGATTGTTTACACCGAGGGACAGCACGAAACGGAGGCGATGAAAGACAAACTTGCTTTCACGTTGCTTCGCGCCACGGGTGTGATCAACCGGAATGCCGTTACGTTTCTTCCCTCGGGCGGTCCGCAGTGGGATGTTCCCGAAAATCAGATTCTCCGCGAAACGGAAGGGCGGATCGGCGCGGAGTATTCCGCGGAACGCAGCGGCGCGGATTGCTATGTGAAAGGGAAATTCTTCCGTAACGGATTGATTTGTCACGCCGATTCTTTCGATACGAAAAAATATTCCGGCGGACGCTTTGCCGTGCAGACGGCGGAGCTGGAACGGCTGTATTATCTCGAAGATAAGTATGCGGGTTGCGAGCTTTCCGCCGGGCCGATTTTTACATGCGATTGCCCGCATATCGTTGCCGCATGCCATAAAAACGGGGAGAAGGGCGGTACGCTGCTGCGTTTTGTCAATCTTTCCGATTCGGAACAGAACGCGGAATTTACTTTCCGCGGCAGGATGTACGTTACCGATATGGCGGAACGGGAGGAAAGATTTGCGGGCGAAGCAAGCGCACGCCTTATTTTCTCTCCGAAACAAATCATTTCCGTGAGGTTTTCTTATGTCTGAACTCGATTACGTTTATACGGGGATGGGCTCGCTCAACGACCGCCGTTTTTCCAACGGAAACGTGTATCCGATAACCGCTTGTCCGTTCGGGATGACGAATTTTACGTTACAGATGGACGGCGCGGCGGGAAACTGGTTTTATAGTCCGCTTTCTCATTCGTTTGAAGGAATCAGACTTACGCATCAGCCCAGCCCCTGGGTAGGTGATTACGGACATATACTCTTTTTTCCGTATTCGGGAGAACTTCCCGAACGCGAGAGCTGGTCCGGTTTTCGCCCCGAAAAAACGCGTATAGATCCTCAATCGATCGACGTGTATCTGCAACGGTTCAGGCTGCGGGTGCGACTTGCGCCCACCGAACGCGGCGGGACGATGAAACTTACGCAGAAAGACGGCAAAAGAACGGGATTCGCGATTTTGCCATTTGCTGCTTCTTCTTTCAGCGTGATCGGAAAAACCGTTGTAGGATATACGGATAGCCAGTCGATCTGGAATTTCGGAAGAATACGCGAGTATTTTTATTTCGTTCTTTCGCGGGAAGCGGACGAAATTCGTCAGCTCGATTGCGGCGGAATAGCGCTTTCGTTTGCAGGCGACGCGGAGATTTCGTTTGCCGCAAGCTTCGTTTCCGAAGAGCAGGCGAAACGCAACTACGATTCGGAACTTGCCGGAAAAACGTTCGAAGAAATCGAACGGGAAGCACGCGGTCGGTGGGAAGGGTATCTTTCCCGCGTGAGCGTTTCCGACGAAAATTTGCAGAGAAAGAGAACTTTTTATTCCTGCTTTTACCGCGCGTTGCTTTATCCCCGCGTTTTTCACGAATATAACGAAGAGGGAAAACCCGTACATTTCAACGCGGATACGGGAAAGACGGAAAACGGCGTGTTCTATACGGATAACGGATTCTGGGATACCTACCGCACCGTGTATCCTTTCCTTTCGATTGTCGCGCCCGGAATCGTGCGGGAAACGGTGGAAGGATTTGTCAATTACGCCGAAGAAACGGGGTGGCTGCCGAGATGGCTGAGTCCCGGAGAAATCGGACTGATGCCCGGCACGCTGATAGAAGCGGTGATTGCGGACGCGTGCGTCAAGGGGATTGTGGACGGAGATTTGCGCGCTCGCGCTTATCGCGCCATGCTTCGCAACGCGTTTGAAGAAGGCGAGGGCAGACACGGCAGAATCGGCGTGAAAGATTATACGAAGTATGGATATCTGCCTTACGATTATAAAGAAAGCGTGAATAATACGTGCGATTGCGCGTACGGCGATTTTTGCATCGCACAGGTAGCTATGCTGGAAAACGACGAAAAGACGGCGCGCGTGTTACTGGAACGCAGCGGCAACTGGAAAAATCTTTTCGATAAAGAAAGCCGTTTCCTTCGAGGAAAGGACAGAGCGGGAAATTTCCGAGCGACGTTCGATCCGTACGAATGGGGCGGGGATAATTGCGAGGGCAGTAGCTGGCAGAATAGTTTTGCCGTGTATCACGATATTGACGGACTTGCGCTGGCGCACGGTTCGAAGCGAGAGCTGGAAGAGCGGCTGGACGAACTGTTTGCCGCCGAAGCAAAATTTTCCGTCGGCGCATACGGGCAGGAAATTCACGAAATGAGCGAAATGGCAAGCGCCGATTTCGGTCAGTGTGCGATTTCGAATCAGCCGAGCTTTCATCTGCCTTGGATATATACTTTGCTGGGAAAACGGAAAAAAACGGAATTTTGGGTGAAAAAACTGGCAGGTGAGGCGTTTTTCTGTACGGCGGACGGTTTTCCCGGCGACGAGGACAACGGCACGACGGCGTGCTGGTATCTGTTTGCCTGTCTCGGCTTTTATCCGCTTTGCCCCGGCAAGGCGAAATACGTCGCTTCCGCGCCGCTGTTTGAAAAAATCACCGTCTGTGGCAAAGAAATCGGTAGGTTCAGCGAGGAGTTGATAGATCACAAAAAGATTTGCGGAGGGGAAATATGAAAAAGACAATCGGCGTGGCGGGCAATATACTGGTTGATGCCGTAAAGAAAATAGAATGCTGGCCGCAACGCGGAATGCTTGTGAATATTAACGGCGTATCGCATGCGATCGGCGGGTGCGTAGGTAATACCGCCGTAGATTTGAAACGGCTGGACGAAGAACTGGACGTATGCGTGTTCGGCAGAATCGGGAAAGACGAATACGGCGATTACGTTCTGCGCGTGATGCGGGAAGAGGGACTGGACGTTTCCGCCGTAGTACGTTCGGAAACGCTGCCCACTTCTTTTACAGACGTAATGACTTCGCCCGGCGGCGAGCGGACGTTTTTTCACGCGCGGGGGGCGAATGCGGAGTTTTCGGAAAGGGACGTGGACGAGAAAAAGTGTGATCTTTTTCATCTTGGGTATTTGCTTTTGTTGGACGAACTGGATAAAGCGGATGAAAAATACGGCACGAAAGCCGCCCGTCTGCTTGCGCGAATGCGCAAGAGCGGCGCGGAAACGAGCATTGATCTGGTGAGTGCGCAGACGGGAAAATTTCAAAGCGTAGTTACGCCCGCGCTTGCGTATTGCGACCACGTGGTAATCAATGAAGTGGAGGGCGGAATGCTTGCGGGGATTCCGCCGAGAAACGAGGCCCGGGAGCCGATCGTGGAAAATCTGAAAAAAATCTGTGAAAAGTTATTTGCGTTCGGCGTGAAAAAAAGCGTTGTGATTCACTGCCCCGAACTGAGTTGCGCTATGGACGGGGAGGGAAATTTTTCGTTGCTCCCGTCGCTGGCTTTGCCGAAGGGGTATATCGTGGGGGCTGTGGGCGCGGGCGACGCGTTCTGCGCGGGCATGCTGTATTCGTTCGCGTGCGGATTGCCGCTTACGGAGGGCATGAAAATCGCTTCGTGCGCCGCGGCGTGCAATCTTTCGGTTGCTGATTCCATCGGCGGAGCGCGTTCTCTTTCGGACACGCTGGCGCTTGAAAATAAATTCGGAAGGAAGTTTTAATTATGTTGACGAAGGAAGAATATCAGGAAGGTGTGCGCTATACGCTGGATGCGTTTCGCAAAGCGGGAATCGTTGTTACCGACGAAGAGACAAAGAGAATCGAAGTGGCTGATTTCGGACTTGGAAAAGTGAAAGAAATCGGTTTGCAGCTCCTCACCTACGTGAATACGCAGCGCTGTTGCGCGAAAGAGATGGTTTTGCGCCCCTATCAGACATGCCCCGAACATTATCACGTATCGGGCGTGGAAAACGGCGTGCCGTTCGAAGGGAAAGAAGAAACTTTCCGCATCCGTGCGGGAGAGTGTCTGCTGTACGTATCGGGCGAAGGCAACGAAAAGAATATCCGCGCGCGCAAACCGCAGACAAAAGTCAGCGTGTTTCACGAGATTATCCTGAAACCGGGCGAACAATATACAATTTATTCCGGCACGCGCCACTGGTTTCAGGCGGGCGCGGAGGGTGCCATTATCAGCGAATTTTCCACCCGCAGCCGCGACGAAAGCGATATATTCGAAGATGAACGGATACGCAGAATCCCGGAGGTAAAATAAAATGCTTGTCAATTTAAAAGAAATTCTGAAAATCGCAGAAGAAGAAAAGAGTGCGGTGGGGATGTTCAACGCGACGGGGTTCGACAGCTTGCAGGCGGTGATCGGCGCGGCGGAAGAACTTAACCGCCCCGTAATTATCGCGCATGCTGAAGTACATAATGTGTACAACGATATTTCTTTCGTGGGACCTGCCATGACAGCGGCGGCAAAAAACGCGAAAGTCCCTGTTTGCGTGCAGCAAATGATTTATCGCGCGCTTCGTATCGGGTTTACCTCGGTGATGATCGACGCTTCGGCGCTTGCGTATGAAGAAAATCTGCGGCTTACCAAAGAAATCACGGAAATTTCGCATGCGATGGGCGTGAGCGTGGAAGCGGAATTAGGCAGAATGGTAACGGGCGAAAGCGGAAGCGCGGAAATCGCGGACGCAAAGCCCGAAGATTTTTACACCGATCCCGAAGAAGCGAAAGCGTTCTGCGAAGCGACGGGCATCGACGCGCTGGCGATTGCCTTCGGCACGGCGCACGGATTTTATAAAAGTCAGCCGAAACTTGATTTCGGTATCGTGGAAAAATGCGCGGCGTCTACGGGACTTCCGCTTGTCATGCACGGAGGAAGCGGCGTGAGCGAGGACGGCTTCTGCAAGGCGATTGCGGGAGGGATACGAAAGATCAATTATTATTCGTATATGTCCAAAGCGGGGTATATGGCGGCGAAAGCATATATCGAAAGAGGCAAGAGCAACTACCTGCACGATGTGGAATATTCCGCCATGCAGGCGATGAAAGAGGATGTGAAAAAGGCGATTAAGATTTTTTCCGCGGGGAAATAAGCTATTTTCAATCTTGAATACGCCGATATTGAATTCGTTTCAGCACAGAC
>CALARO010000046.1 GCA_937888935.1 uncultured Clostridia bacterium | reverse complement strand
TATGAAACAGCTTGACCAGACGGTTATTCGCCGATAATTCCAACGGCGCTTTCGGCTCGGCAACGTTATACGCAGGTAAAGCGACGCCGGCTTTTTTCAGCCACATAAAATCATCCTGAATATCTTTCACGGCATAACCTTTTCCGATTTCGCCAAGTGAAAAACGTTTGTTTTTACTATTCAATTCCTGGGGAAGAATGCGATAAATCGTATCTAAATGAACTTTTTGTTGTTGCGGGGCGTATTGTACAATGTCTTTTCTATAATACTGATCGATTTTTTGCTGTACTTCGTTTACTTTTTTTAAGTCGTTTGTAAATACGAAAGTTTGTACTGCTTCGGGCATTCCCCCGATCAGAAGATATTTATAAAAAGCGTCAATTAATCTCTCGTGAATCAGCGTATCGACGGGTTTTTCCTGCGCAAAACAATCGGCTAAATGATCGATCACAGATTGTTTCAAGCCCACAGACCATAAAAATTCTTCGAAGTCGAGTGGAAACATTCTCATTTCTCTCATATATCCCGTAGGCCACGAGGCAATATTATTGAGTTCGACGCCAAGCATAGATCCCGAAAAGATATAGCGGAATTTGCCGTTTTCAACTAAAAATTTGGCAAGCGTGATCAGATCGCAGTTTTTGGCATATTGAATTTCATCGAGAAAAATCAGTGTTTCGCCGACAAACAGATTTTCCGAAGTAAGCGCGGAAATACGGAAAAGTAAATCTTCGGCGTTTTTTGCCTGTTCCAGAACGGGAATAAATTCTTTTTGTTCGTATAAATTAATTTCAATAAAGTGCTTGAAATTTGCTTTACCGAATTCGCGGATAAGATAAGATTTCCCCACCTGCCGCGCGCCGGTAATTAAAAGCGCGTCGTTACTGTTTTTCCACTCGTTTAATAATTTTTCGGTTTTTCTTTTTAGCATAATTAACCTCGGTCTGATTTTTTATCTACTATATTATACATCAAAATCAAACTTTTTCCAACCATTTTAACGGCATTTATTGAACTTTTTCCAACTTTATTTTTCAAAAAAATCAAACTTTTTCTAATTTTAAAGGGTGGGTGTTGCATTTTCATTTTATAAATTTTAATCGGAAATCACCATTAAAATCGCCTGCGGGTAATCGCCAATAAAAGATTTTGCAATAAAAATCGCTTAAAAACAGCTGAAATCACTATAAAATCAGCAACTCGTATTTTGCGCACACCCTCACAATATACCGTAAAAAACAAGCGACTATCCAAAAGTTTCCGAATAAGTTTAACGGTATTTCTTTAAAATAATCTCTTTTATTTATGCTAAAAATGCTTTTTAATCTCTGCTTTGAAAAAAACGACCATTAAAAACTGAAAATTAAACCGCTTTTCTGTCTTGACTTTTTCTTTGATTTTATGATACTATGCGGCTTTGCGCCGCCGTTTTGCCGCGCTGCAATAAAAGAATAGCATAAAAAAATAAAAAAGTGCTTTATTTCACTATGTCCGGTATTGTATAATAAAAAAACAGAAAAGAAGTTTTTCGTCAGATCGAAAAACAATCAGATCAGTTACAGGTACGGCATTATGTGGATAAAATGTAAAAGCAAATCGGAAAATAACGTGGCGGAAAATATCGGCTTGCCCGTATTCGTAAAGTCTTTCGCGGCGCGAAAAAATTTTAAAAGTTGCGAACTGCGCGTTACGGCTACGGGAATTTTCAACGTGAATATCGACGGGTACGAAATTCCTGATCGCTTTATGCCGGGGTGGAGTAACTATAAAAAACACGTCGATTTGTGCAGTTACGATCTTACGCAGTACATAACAAGCGGCGAAAATGAGCTGAAAATCACCGTGGCAAACGGCTGGTATTCGGGCAAGCTCGGCTACGGAAACAAAACCGACGTGTTCGGCAATGAAAAACGTCTTTTCGCCGAGCTTACGCTTACCTATGCAGACGGCGGCGCGGAAAAAATCGTAACAGACGAAGGCTGGCAAATCGAGCGTTCTGACGTAATTTTCGCCGATTTTTTCGACGGCGAAACGATCGACGCACGCCGTCGCGGCAACGCGCAAAACAATCAAAAACCCGCCGAAAACGCCGAAAAATCCGATTTTACCGTTCCGCTGCGCCCGTACGATCGCGAGCCTGCGCGCGTGATCGCTCGCATAGAGCCGCAGATCATTTATGCCGACGAAAAGATCGTACGCTACGATTTCGGCTACAATTTCGCGGGGGTGATCAGATTAACCGCGAAGGGGAAAACCGGCGAAAAAATCATTGCGAAATACGGCGAAACGTTATGCGAAGACGGCAGCGTATACACGGCGAATCTGCGGCGTGCGAAATGCACCGACGAATTTATTCTTTCGGGCGGCGAAGATACATTCGAGCCGAAATTCACCTATCACGGTTTCCGCTACGCCGAATTGCAAAAACCCGCCGGCGCGGAAATTATCGCCGTGCAGGGTTTGGCGATCTCGCAGGACATTGATTATTACGGCTCTTTCGAATGTTCAAACGAAGTGATGAACGGCGTGTACGAGATGGCGTTGCGCGGGCAGAAAAGCAATTTTATTTCGATTCCCACCGACTGCCCGCAACGCGACGAGCGGCTCGGCTGGACGGGCGACGCGGAAGTATTCTGCAATTCCGCGATGTTCAACGCGAATTGCGATCTGTTCTTTAAAAACTATCTCTCGCTTGTGCGCGAAGACGCGCTTCCGGACGGGAAAATTCCTTCGATCGTGCCGTTTTACATGGGGCTTTCCGATAATACGGCGGGCGTTCCCGGGGGGGGCGATTGTATCACGGGGATGCCGTATTTTCACTATCTGCACTATCGCGGCGCTTCGGTTTTAGCCGATAACCTTCCCGCGGCGGAAAAATGGATCGGCTATTATCTATCCAAAAGCGAAAATTATCTTACGAAAATCACGAATAATTTCGGCGACTGGCTTTCCGTGAACGGCGATACCGATCCGAACGTGGTAAATCAATGCTTTTTCGGCTATTCCGCGCTTCTTACGGCGAAAATCTGCACGATATTGAAGCAGTCGGAAAAAAGCGAAAAATACTTTGAAATCTACGAAAACTGCAAGCGCGCTTTCCGCGCGACACGCAAACGGCTTATGCGTTCGCCTATGCCGCGGGGTATCTGAGCAAAGAAGAAACGGCGGCGCGCCTGATTGAAAAAATCCGCGAAAACGGCGGTGGGCTTACCACGGGGTTTATCGGCAGCCGGTTTATTCTGCCCGCGCTCTCCGATATCGGCGAAACGGATACGGCTTACGAGATTATTTCCCGCACGGCGTATCCTTCGTGGGGGTATATGCTGAAAAACGGCGCAACCACCGTGTGGGAACGCTGGAACGGCTACACGAAAGAAAACGGCTTCGAAGATCCCGAAATGAATTCTTTCAATCATTACAGTCTCGGCTCGTGCGTGGAATGGCTGTATTCTTACGTGCTTGGCATAAAGCTTTCCGCCGAAACGGACGTGGTGAAAATCGCCCCGTCTTTCGGCAAAAAAATCGCGTTCGCACGGGGCGGAACGCGATTGAAAGGCGGTAAAATTTTCGTATCGTGGAAGCGCGAAAACGGGGCGATCATACTGCAAGTAACCGCCGACGAGGGCGTAAACTACGAGATTGCGTCAAGCGGCGAAATCATGTCCGTCGCAAAGAACGGAAACGATACCGTGGCGGTGGTAAACGTTTAAAAAATACTAATCAGGCAAGGGGGGGGGGGGTAGTCCTTTTCGTGAACGGAATTTCTGTATTCCATCGGCGAAACGTTGTATTTGTTTTTGAATTTCTGCGCGAAGAACGACTGATTATCGTACCCTACTTTCGAAGCGATGGTGATCACGCTGAGATCGGTGGAAGTGAGCAGCGTTGCGGCGTAAGAAATGCGCAGATCGGTAACGTATTCGATGATCGTTTTGCCCACGTATTTTTTAAAAATCTTAATGAAATGCGAGTGGGAATACGAACTCAGCGAGATAATATCGTTAATGCGCATGGAAAAAACGTCTGGGTTGGAAATCTGTTGCAGAAACGATAAAATGCTTTCGGGCATGCTCTTTTCCGATTTATGCTCTAAATACACGCCCAGAAGATACACTACGATAGAAACGAGCGTTGCGCCGCTGTACTTGTTCGCCGAGCCGAGCGCGCTGAGTTTATTCAGTCGCTGATGCAATTCGCCGAACGTTTCTATGCTTAAATGAATGATGATCGGCTTTTCGGTTTTGCACAGTTTTTCGTACAGTCCGGGCGCGAGAAGCAAGCAAAGTTGCTGCATTTTTTCGGCGGCGATGCAAACGTCTCTTCGCTGAATGGGTTTGTCCGATACGTACTGATGCACGTGTTGCGGCCCGAGCAGCACAAAGTCGCCGGGCATTAAAGGGTAAGCAACGCCGTTTACGATATTACTGCCCGTGCCGTCTACGGTGGAGGTAAATTCCCAGTCGCTGTGGCGGTGCAGAACGCTGTTATCGTCCCACAAAAAAGTGGTGATTTCGTCCGGCTGCAATTTTTGAATCGTTTTCGTTACGTTCATGTCTTTCATAGCCATATTTTAGCAATTACGGGCGTTTTTGTCAAGAGAATTGATGAAAAAAAGTCAAAATTCAAAAAAATTTCAGCCGAGAAAAACGGATAAAGATAATAAAAAAATAGCGAATTACAATAAACTACTGCTTGAAAAGGCTCTCGGATAATGATAAAATAGAAACAGAATAGGGCAACCGCAAAAACCGCGGCTTTCCCGAAAGCTTATAAAAAACGAATCAGAACCAGGAGGATTCATACAAAGATGATGAAGAAAACCAAAACAATCGGCGCGATACTTCTCGCTTCCGCCACGCTTTTCGGCGCAACGGCTTGCGGGGGCGGCAAAGAAGAGGAAGACCCTACGAAAACGTATCTCGACGTAGGCGTTTTCAACGCGGGACTCGGCACGGCGTATTTCGACGAGCTGAAAAGAGATTTCGAGGCGTATTACGCAAACGAGCATTTCGAAACGGGCAAAACGGGCGTTGTGGTGCGCGCTTTGAAGAAAAAGGACGAATTCAGCCCTCTCAATCTGAAAGATTCAATGAAAACTCTCGATCAGGTGATGTTCATTCTCGATCAGGGCAGCTACGAAGAATATGTCGGAAAGAATTTATTCGGCGACGTAACCGACGTGATGACGGAAAAATATCTCGACGAAGACGGCAATATGGCCGCCGATACTGGCAAGGAAGCCACGCAATCTGTGGAAGATACGATGCTCGAAGGCTATTCCGACGTATTCAAAAAGGACAAAAAATATTACGCCGTGCCGTATATGCTTTCGATTCCCGGCATTATTTACGACGCGGATTTGTTTAACGAAGCCTCGCTGTATTTCAAAAAGGACGGCTCGATCGGCGCTAACGCCGAAATGGTGGCGGCGGGCGATTGCTCTGCGGGGCCGGACGGCGTATGGGGAACTTCCGACGACGGCTTGCCCGATACGTGGAACGATTCCGTGAAACTTCTGGAAGAAATAAGAGTGAATTATACTCCGTTCACGTGGGCTGTATCGCCGAGTACGTACCAGCTTTCAAGGGCTTTCAACGCGATCTGGGCGAACTACGAAGGGTACGATAACTTTATGCTGAACTATTCGTTTAAGGGAAAGGACAGCGCTCTCGGCGAAATCAACGAAAATAATTATACAAAGCTTCTTCAGCAGGAAGGAAGAAAAGCGGCGATCAAAGCGTTCTACGATATTACGTCTGTTCCGGAAAATTATTCCGACAGAGCAAGACCGGGCGCTCAGAATAACAACACGAGCGCGCAACGCGAATACATTCAAAGCCGTCGCGCAATCGGCGGCAATAAAAGAATCGCTATGTTTGTAGAAAACAGCTATTGGGAACAGGAAGCCCGCGAAGACGTGTTCAATAAAGAACCTGCGCAGTACGGCTACGGAAAGAGAAACTTCCGCTACCTGCCCATTCCGAGATTTGAAAACGTTGACGGAATTAAAGATCAGAAGAATAAGCAGCGCGTACTTCCCGCCGCGTATGCGGAAAGCTATATCTGCCTGAACGCGCAAACTGCGAATAAAAACGCCGAAGTGCAGATGAAAGTTGCAAAACTGTTTATCAAATTTATGCAACAGAGATCGCAGCTTGTGAAATACACAAAGAATACCGGCTGTCTTCGTCCTTATAATTATACGGTGACGAAGGAAGAAAAGGCTTCCTGCACGCCGTACACGCAAAGTATTCTCACCTTTATCGAAGAGGGCGCGAAAGTTGCGCCGAATCTGGCGATTGCCACGAAGCGGCGTTTGTATCCGAGCGACCCCGGCTTCAACGAAAGCAACAACGGCTTTGCTTTTGTAGCGAAAGTGGGCAATGCAACGCTGAAAGAACCGTTTTCGTACTTCTTTAACAATCCGGGAAAAACGGTGAACGACGCGTTCGAAGACATGAAGAACACGATAACCGGTATTTTAAAGGAAGCGGGCGCGATTTAACGAATCTCCGCCAAAAAAGCGAGTGAAAAAAATATGAAAGAAAAACCTTCGTCTTTAAAAAGCTTAAAATGGCTGATATACGACGTGAAAGTGAAGCTTTCGAAATTGCGTAAAAAGAAAAAGCAGCAAAAGATTTACAATAAAAAATTGGGGCAGAACCTGTTTTTGTTCTTCTTTCTGCTTTTTCCCGTGGCGCAGTTTCTGATCTTCTACGTGGGCGTGGCGGCGAATACGCTGAAACTTGCGTTTCAGAAATACGAAAACGGCACGTACTACTACACGTTGCAAACGTTCGGCGACGTATTCCGCGCGTTCTTCGTAACGGGCGAAATGTCGCTGCTCGTAAAGAATTCCGCGATTCAGTTTTTGTGCGGATTGCTGATCAGTATGCCGCTGCAAATCATGGTGGCTTACGTGGTGTTTAAAGAAGTGCCGTTTTCGGGCGCGTTCAAAGTGATTTTGTTCTTGCCGAACATCATTTCAAGCCTTGTATTCGTAATTTGCGCGCGTGTGCTGATTCAGAACGGACTTCCCGCGCTGCTGCATAATCCGGGGCTTCTGCTTTTAAACAGAGCGAAATCTTCCAGCTTTTACACCGTGCTGATTTTCGGCTTGTGGATGAATTTCGCGAACGGACTGATTATTTATCTTTCGGCGATGTGCAGTATTTCGAAAGACGTTCTCGAATACGGCGAACTGGAAAATATGTCGTCTTTGCAAGAGCTTTGGCACGTGGTGCTGCCTTCGATTTTCCCCACGGTAGTTACATATATCATTGTGGCGATTGCGGCGTTCTTCACGAATTACGGGCATTTCTATTCGTTCTACGGCGGCGAAGACGGCGCGATGCAGCCTTTCTCTACTTTGGGATTTTATTTCTTTGTGAAAGTGGCAGGCGGTACGTACACGCCCGTGTATGCAGGCGATTTTCCTTTCGTATCGGCGGCGGGCATTATCTTTACGTTGATCGTTGCGCCCGTCACCTTGCTTACCAAGCACCTGCTTGAAAAATACGGACCGAGC
>CALARO010000045.1 GCA_937888935.1 uncultured Clostridia bacterium | reverse complement strand
ACCGCAAACAGTTACGTTTGCGGTTATTTTTCACCTGAGCAGATCGGATCGAAGAATATAATTTGCGGTGGATATGTTCGTAGCGATCGGAACATCGTACAGCGCGGCGATTCTGAGCAATGCCTTTACGTCGGGATCGTGCGGCTGCGCCTGCAAGGGATCCCAGAAAAAAATGACGATATCGATTTGTTTTTCGGCAACTTTCGCGCCGATTTCAAGATCGCCGCCGAGCGGACCGGAAAGGTATCTTTCGATCGTCAGCCCCGTAGCTTCCGCCACAAGTTTCGCCGTTGTTCCCGTCCCGCATAAAGCAAAGCGGGAAAGCTCTTTTTTGTTCTCTTCCGCCCAACGGATCATATCCGGTTTTTTATTGTCGTGGGCGATCAACGCAATCGTTTTCATGATTTTTTACTCCCGTATAAACCATTTTCGGCGCGGCGGAAATTTTTATCTTTGCAAACGGCGGCGCGCCGCAGCGCATTACAAAACCGCGCTTTCAATCTACGGGAAGTATTGTATCACAAAACCGCCCGGAATGGCAAATGTTTTTACGGCTAAATGCAAAAATAATTCAAAATTACGGAAAAATCGCGGCGGTCTTTCATTTCGAAAACCGCCGGTTTACGCTGCAATTTTGCATTCGATTTATAAAGGAACCCTTTCTTCGATATTGAAATCCAAACCGAGTTCTTTCGCTTTTTCATAAAACTGAATCATTTCAAGACATTCCGTATACACCAGCTTTTCGCCACATTCAAACGGCGTAAGTTTAGCGTCGCAGCAGTCCTTCAAATCTTTCAGATATGCCAGTAATCTTACTACAATCGCTTTAAATAATTGATCAGCCCCCCATTGTACTTACCTTATTTTTTTCGTTCATTATATCCGTCACATAACCTTTGCTTATGCAACATTCATAGATTTTTTCTACCAATCCGCTTTTGATCAGATGGTATTTTGCCCGCGAAACCGGCACTTCTTCCATACGGCTGATGTCCGTTTTTTCGCGCTTGAAACTTTCGAGAAGCTTCCTGATCCATTCCGTCGGCTCGTGTTCGATAATATCGTCCAATACATCAATAATCGCCAACGTTTTCTCATCGGCAAACACCTCGGTTTTTGCCGGACGATTTGTATTTGTGTTTTCCCGACCGTCTTTTATCGCTTTTAAAATCGCGGGCAGCCGATCGATCGTCTTTCGTATTTTATCTTTATTCAAGTCATTTCTCTCTCACGGTTATTTTCCCCTTTATTATATACGATTTTGCCTTTAAAAAAGTCTATACTTTTTATTTTTTTATTATCACGTTTAATTTTTTATTTTCAAAGACATTTTCTTTCAATAAACTAGCCGAATGAAAACAAGCTTGAACTGATTTGGCGGGCAAATCGCGCCTGATACT
>CALARO010000044.1 GCA_937888935.1 uncultured Clostridia bacterium | reverse complement strand
AGTTCAAGCTTGTTTTCATTCGGCTAAAGGCGGCGGAGCAAAAAAATGAAAAATTTTGAAAAGGGGGCGTAAAAACGGTTGATTATTTAGGGGAAATATGGTATAGTATATAAGCGGTTTTTGAGAGAAGAGCGAATTTATAATGGAAACGCCTGACTTGAAAACGCGAAAAAAAGAATACGGCCTTGTGGTCAAGCGGTTAAGACGGCGCCCTCTCACGGCGCAATCCCGGGTTCGATTCCCGGCAAGGTCACCATCTGCTAACAAATCCGAACACCTTTGTTCGGATTTGTTTTTCTATATTTATCAAGCATTTGCCGTCTTTGAAAACATACTTGCCGTCCGACAATTTTTTTACAAAAATTATACGATTCATCGAAAAAAAATTTTACAAGTCAATGATATAATCTTAGTTAAATTCGGGGGCTGTTTACCCGATTTTATATCGTATTTTTCAGGGAAAGCGTTTATGAAAGTAAAAAATAAAATTATTCGATTTAGTCATTGGTTTAAGATATTTTTTGTTTCGATTTTATGCGTATGTTTTTGTGCTTCGTTCGGCGCTTGCGGCAAAAAAGAAAAACAAGAAGAAACCAAATACAACGTAGCAATCCGCGTAGGTTGCAGCGACGGAACATATGTTACCTTTCCGGTTGGAACGGACGAAAAACATATTACCATACCATATGACGGCATAGAGCGCACTTATTGGGTGAAAAGTTATAACTTGCCCGATCACCCGCGCTATGGCGGCGATTGGTTTTCGCCGAGCGGCGAAGGGGCGAATGTGTTCGGAAAAACAATGACATATTGTGCGCCGGGCGGATTAAATCAATCATATAAGGGTCCGATTAAAGAAAAAGGCGAATATTGCATTGTTATAGAAGCTGATTCGACATCTTATTTGTGGTATTATAGAGCTGTTTATTTATTCATAACAGTAGTTTAAAAAAACGGCAGCGAGATACGCTGCCGCCGGCTTTTTACAACGTTTTTCTGAAATAGTACACGCCGAGCGTTTTTTCGAATTTTTCGGCGAAGTTTTTGATATGTCCTTCTAAAATAAATCCGTGCTTTTCGTGAAATATCTTTGAGTTTTCGTTTTCGTCCGTCACGATGGAAACGATATTTTTTATGCCGCGCCGTTTCACTTGCGTGCAACGCTTCGCGCCGTTCGCCGTGATATTCCGTATCGTCATTTTTCGTTACCTCTGTCGCTTTTTTGGTATCATTATATCACCGTGCGGCGAAAATTGCAAGCGAAATACGTTTGATTGCGCCCCGAAAAGGGTATAAAAAGAAGTGAAAATAACGCAAAACCGCAAATGCAACGCGCAAAAAGGGGAATAAAAATGATCGGTTTCGGGCAAGTTTTTAAGATAGGCGAAGAAAACAAAATCATT
>CALARO010000043.1 GCA_937888935.1 uncultured Clostridia bacterium | reverse complement strand
ACGGCGTTTTGCCGTCGTCCGCGATCATCTCGTCGGCGTTGCCGTGGTCGGCGGTGACGAGCGCCGCGCCGCCCATTTCGAGAATTTTATCCACAACCTTTTTCACACATTCGTCTACCACGTGTACGGCTTTCACCGCCGCGCTCATCACGCCCGTATGCCCCACCATATCGCAGTTGGCGAAGTTTAAAATCATTACGTCGTACTCGCCCGTCGAAAGCTCTTTCAAAGCGCGGTCGGTGACAAGATATGCGCTCATTTCGGGTTGCAGATCGTAGGTAGCCACCTTGGGGGAGGGAATCACGACGCGCGTTTCGCCCGGCACGGGCGCTTCGATTTTCGCGTTGAAGAAGAACGTGACGTGCGCGTATTTTTCCGTTTCGGCAATGTGCAGCTGCTTCATGCCGAGCGAAGAAATATACTGCGGCAGGGTATCGTCGATTTCATCGGGCGGGAACGCCACGCCCACGTTTTTAAACGACGCGTCGTATGTGGCGAAACCCACGTACACGGGGGCGAGATAACCCGTTTTTCTTTCGAAACCGAGCGTTGCGCCCGTTTTCGGATCGGTGAAGGGGAACGTTTCCTGCGAGAACATGCGCGTGATCTGGCGCGCTCTGTCCGGGCGGAAGTTGAAGCAGATGACGCCGTCGCCCTTTTCTACGAGCGCGATCGGCTTGCCGCCTTTCGTGAGCGTGACGGGAACGACGAATTCGTCGGTTACGCCTTCGGCGTAGCTCTTTTGAATCGCTTCTTCCGCGCTGCCTTCGAACGTGTGCGCCTTGCCTTCTGTGAGCGCTTCGTACGCCTTTTCTTCGCGATCCCAGTTGTTGTCGCGATCCATGGCGTAGTATCTGCCCGAAACGGAAGCGATGACGCCGAAATGAAGCTCGTCGAGCTTATTTTGCAGTTCGTGCAGAAATTCCGCGCCCGAGGTGGGGGGAACGTCGCGCCCGTCGGTGAAAGCGTGGATATATACGTTTTTAAGCCCTTCTTTTTTCGCCATTTCCACAAGCGCGTAGAGATGTTCGATGTGGCTATGCACGCCGCCGGAGGAAACAAGTCCCCACAGGTGCAGCTTTTTGCCGTTTTCTTTCACGTAGCGCATTACGCGAAGAAGTTCGGGGTTTTTGAAAAATTCGCCGTCGCGGATTTCTTTCGTGATTTTCGTGAGATCCTGATACACGATTCTGCCCGCGCCGATATTAAGATGTCCCACTTCGGAATTGCCCATCTGCCCGTCCGGCAGTCCTACGGACATGCCGCTTGCGCCGAGCGTGGACGAAGGGTATTCTTTTTCGAGTTCGGTGATGTTTTTGCTTCCGTCGGCATACACGGCGTTACCTTCGTGTCTGGGGTTTAAGCCGTAGCCGTCCATGATGATTATAGCGTAAGGTTTTTTCATTGACTTTGTTCCTTTTAATTCGTTGGCGCGTTCCATAGACTTCGCAATACTTTGACTCGCTTCGCGAGAGCTGCAAGCCCGTCTTTGCGTTTTTGCTTGGTCATTTACTATTTGTAAACTCCCTGCGCAAAAGCCGCAGACTTCGCGTCTTGCTCGTCTCTGAAACGCGCGCGTTGTTGATTTTGCGCCCGCGTGGCGTGCCGCCTTGGTCGTTTACTATTTGTAAATTCCCGTCGTCGGTACTCGCGCTTCGCGTCTTGCTTGCTGCTGACGCGGGGGATGGTTGAGCTGTTTTTTGCGCTGCGCGTTGGTAGTGCTTTTAATAAGGCGTTTATCCCCTCATCCGCTTCGCTTTCGCTCAGCACCTTCCCCCAAGGGGGAAGGCTTGAAAGGGGGCAAAGGCGTTAAGTTGCTTTCAAACACACGCGATTAAGTCCGTTACGAAACAGGCTGTGCCTGCCTGTTACTTGTCGTAGTTTACGATTGCCGAGAAGTCGGGCGCTTTTAAGGACGCGCCGCCGATTAAGCCGCCGTCGATCTCTTCCTGCGCCATCAGCTCTTTGCAGTTGCCCGCGTTCATGCTGCCGCCGTACTGAATACGCGTTTTCGCCGCGCATTTCTCGCAGAACAGTTCTCCGAGCGTTTTACGGATATACCCGATCGTTTCGTTCGCCTGCGCCGCAGTCGCCGTCTTGCCCGTGCCGATCGCCCATACCGGTTCGTACGCGATCACGAGCTTCGTGAGATCTTCCACGCCTTTCAGTCCTTCTTCAAGCTGACGGTGCAGCACGTTTTCCGTCTTGCCCGTTTCTCTCTCTTCAAGCGTTTCGCCCACGCACACGATAGGGGTAAGTCCCGCGTTCAGCGCGGCGAGCGTTCTCTTGTTTACGGTTTCGTCCGTTTCGCCGAAATACTGGCGGCGTTCGCTATGACCGATAATCACGTACTCTACGCCGTATTCTTTCAGCATCGCCGCCGAAATCTCGCCCGTGTACGCGCCTTTTTCCGCAAAATGCACGTTTTCCGCGCCGAGATGAATGTTCGTGCCTTTCAACGCTTCCGATACCGCCGGAATGTCGATGGCGGGTACGCATACCACCACGTCGCAAGTGGCTTCTTTTACAAGCGGCGCGATCGCTTTTACGAGCGCAACGCCTTCCGAAGCCGTGTTGTTCATTTTCCAGTTGCCTGCTATGATTGCTTTTCTCATTTTTTTATCTCCGTTTAATTCGTTAATTTGTTCGTTTAATCGTGACAATTCCGCCCCTTTCTTTCGGAAAAGAGCGGAATAGCGATTTTTTGTTTAGTCTTTGTCGTTCAGGCACGCGATGCCGGGAAGCACTTTGCCTTCGAACAGTTCGAGCGAAGCGCCGCCGCCCGTGGAGATATGCGTCATTTTATCCGCATAGCCGAGCTGCTGTACCGCCGCCGCCGAATCGCCGCCGCCGATAATCGTGGTGGCTTTGCCGTATACGTCTGCAAGCGCCTGCGCCATCGCTTTCGTTCCCGCCGCAAGCGTGGGGTTTTCGAATACGCCCATAGGGCCGTTCCAGATGATCGACTTCGCGTTCGCGATTTCGTTTGCGAAAAGTTTGCGCGTTTCCGGGCCGATGTCAAGTCCCATTTTGTCTGCGGGGATCTTATTCGAAGGCACGACTTCGGTGGCGATTTCCGCGTCGATGGGGTCGGGGAAGGAAGCGGCAACCACCGTGTCTACGGGCAGAAGCAGTTTCTTGCCGAGCGATTTCGCCTTGGCGAGCATTTCTTTGCAGTATTCGATTTTTTCGTCGTCTACGAGCGAAGTGCCGATTTCGCCGCCCTGCGCTTTGATAAAGGTGTACGCCATGCCGCCGCCGATGATCAGGGTATCGCATTTTTCAAGCAGGTTGGAAATTACGCCGAGCTTATCCGCCACTTTCGCGCCGCCCAAAATCGCCACGAACGGACGGGCGGGGTGTTCCAGCGTATCCGCCATGACGGTGAGTTCG
>CALARO010000042.1 GCA_937888935.1 uncultured Clostridia bacterium | reverse complement strand
CGCGTTTTCCGCAATCCGCCGCGCGTCGAAATCGTCTTTCGCCGCCGATACGTCCACGCGGTACTCTTCCAGCCGCCGCAAAGACGATACGATAAATTCCGAAGTAATTCTCCGCCGCCCCGCCGCGCCCGTGCTCGTTTCTAAAATCACGAATCCCTTGCCGCCGCACTCGTCGAAGCCCCGCCCTTCCAGGCAGCCGCTGTACGCGTATACGCCGCGCTCGTCGATCGCCCCGCGCGCGTAGGTGTGCAGATGCCCCAGCGCGAGATAATCAATGTTTTTGCCCGCAAGCCGCCGTAAATCTATTTCGCCGCGGATATCCCCGTGCAGCGTGACGATGTTCAGCGCGTTTTCGGGCAAAGAAAGCGTGGAATACAGCCGTCCGGCATTCGCGCCGTCAAGTTCCGCGCCCGTCACCGTAATTATCTCTTCCGCGCCGTTTGCACCCCGACCGCGCAGCGTGTACGTCGTCCAGTCGCCGCCAAACGTCTTTAAATTCGGCAGATTTTCGCCGTCGTCGCCGTCGTTTTTAAAATCGTGATTGCCGCGCAGATAAAAAAACGTGATTTGCGGGTATCTCGCCGCCGCTTCGTAAAACGTACGCTTATCGCGAAGCGACGGCCGATCGGAATCGAACGCGTCCCCCGCGATGATCACCGCGCTCACAAGGTTGTCGCTCGCGAATTTCAGCATGTTTTCAAATGCCGCGCGCACTTCTTTGCGGCGGATTTCCGCCTTTTCGGGCGGCAGCTTTGCTTCTATTTTCGAGCCTAAATGCAAATCGGCGCAATGAATTATTCTCATTTTCCGTTCTCCGTTTTCAAACGTTTGTTCTATTATACACCGCAGAAAAAACTTTGTCAAGAATTCCGCCGCCGCCCGCGATCATTCGTTTTTCGAATTGATACGCCGCGTTATTTCGCTGAACCATTTCAAAAAACACCGCATTTTCACTTGACAAACAAAAGAAATCAGGGTATAATAACAGAAAATCAAGCAAAAAAGCCGCAAAAAATGCTGCAAAACGCAAGAAAAACGCGGCGAAATGCAAGAAAAAAGCAGAAAAAGGCAAGAAAAATGCGCAATTACGTAAGCAAAAACGTCATTATTACGCTAGTAGAGGTCGTCATTATTAAAGGCGCACCTCGTTTTTGCCATACTTGATTTTCAAACGTAAATCGCAAACGAAATCACGTATAGCGGCGAGGAACTTTCCGAAAGTTTCCCGCCGTTTTCTTTTTATTCCGGCAGCGATTATAAACCAAAGCAAAAAAGTAAATCATAGAAACGTAAGGAGAAAACACTATGAACAAAAAATCGTTTTTCAGATCGGCAACACTCGTTTTAGCGGGCGCGGCGGCGGCAAGTTGCTTTGCTTCTTGCTCGAAAAAGGAAAAAGCCCCCGAATTTTCCGCGGACACGATCAATATCGGCGCAAGCGGACCGCTCACGGGCGGCGCTTCCATCTACGGCACGGCGGTGTACAACGGCGCAACGATGGCGATTCTCGAAATCAACGAAGCGGGCGGCTTAAACGGCACGAAACTCGCCTTCGAAATGTACGACGATCAGCATAAAACCGAAAACGTAGCCAACGGCTACGCGGCGATGAAAGATAAAGGCATGCAGGTATCTCTCGGCTGCGTAACTTCCGCCCCCTGCCTTGAATATATCAAAAACGCCGAAAAAGACGGCTTGTTCTTTCTCACCCCTTCCGCTTCGGCAGACAAGGTGGCAACCTACGAAAACGCGTTTCAGATGTGCTTCGCCGATTCCAATCAGGGCGCGGCGGCGGCGAAATTATACAACGCAAACGATAAAGCCGAATTCGGCGAACGCAACATCGGCGTACTGTATAAATCGGACGACGACTATTCCACGGGCATCTACGAAACGTTTATGAGCGGCTTTTCCGCCGAAGAACAAGCCGCGATCAAAAAGGCTTCGTTCACGAGCGACGACGGCGACAGTCCCGATTTTTCCACGCATATTTCCGCGCTGAAAGGCTGCGATTTCATCTTCATGCCCATCTATTATACGCCCGCTTCGCAATTCATTCAGAAAGCGAAAACCACCGCCGCCTTTTCCGATAGCACCATCTATTTCGGCTGCGACGGCTTCGACGGGATTCAGTCGATGAAAGGCTTCAACGTGGAAGACTACCCGCAGGAAATTTCCTACCTTTCGCACTTCAATTCCAACGCCACGGAAGGCGCGGCGGGCGAATTCGTGAAAAAGTATAAAGAAAAATACGGCGCGGAAACGCTCAATCAATTCGGCGCGTCCGCTTACGACAGCGTTTACGCCCTTTACGACGCGATGAAAACCGCTTCCGAAGCAGGCAAAAAAATCGACGGCTCTACTTCGGTTTCCGATATGACCGCCGCCCTGAAAGGCGTGTTTTCAAGCGCAAGATTCTCTTTCAACGGCGTAACGGGGCAGAACGTGCAATGGAACGCGGACGGCACGGTAATCAAAAACGCTATCCGCTACAAGGTGAATCACAATGTCTAAACTTTTAGAAACACTGATCGGCGGACTCAGTCAGGGCGGCGTGTACGCCTTAATCGCGCTCGGCTACACTATGGTGTACGGCATCGCGAAAATGCTGAATTTCGCCCACGGCGATATTATCATGGTAGGCGGCTACACGATTATGGTATTCTTTTATCAGACGGGCATGCCGATCGTCGCGCTGCTCGCGGCAATCGTCGTATGCATAGCCGTGGGGCTTCTCACCGAAAGGCTCGCCTACCGCCCTTTGCGCGGAGCTTCGCCCCTTGCCGTACTCATCACGGCGATCGGCGTTTCTTCGCTTCTGCAATCGCTCACGCAGCTCATTTTCGGCACGGCGAGCAGCATGGTGATCGTAAACACGTTCGGCACGATTAAAATCGGCTCGCTCGTCGTCGAAGTCAGCACGCTGATCACCCTGTTTTCCGCCGCCGCGGTAATGCTCGCGCTCACCCTGTTCGTGAATAAAACGAAAACGGGCAAAGCGATGCTCGCCGTTTCCGAAGATCAGGGCGCGGCGAAACTCATGGGAATCGGCGTAAACCGCGTAATCGCAATCACGTTCGCCGTCGGCTCTGCGCTCGCCGCGCTCGCGGGGTATTTCTCGCTTTTAAAATCGCCGTCGGTATCCATAACCATGGGGTCGCTTCCCGGCATCAAAGCGTTTACGGCGGCGGTCATCGGCGGCATCGGCTCGATCCCCGGCGCAATGCTCGGCGGAATTCTGCTCGGCGTAATCGAAACCGCCTGCAACGCCGCGGGGCTTGCCAACTGGACGCTCGCCATCGAATTTGCCGTGCTGATCGTCATTCTGCTCGTGCGCCCCACGGGTCTGCTCGGCAAAAAAAGGAGGGAAAAAGTATGACGGCAACCGCTACGCAACCCGAAACCGCAAAAAAAACAAGCTGGTTTTCGTACGTGAAAAGCTCGTTCAAGCCGAAAAACTACGTATCTTACGCCGTTCTCGCGCTGCTGATCGCGTTCTTTCTCATTTTCGGAAAAAGCTTTAAGCAAACGAACGTTTTAATGCTCGAAAAAATCTCGTACAGCGTGATCGCCGCCCTTTCCCTTTCGCTCGTCGTCGGCTTTTTGGGCGAACTCTCTCTGGGTCAGGCGGGATTTATGTGTCTCGGCGCATATCTCGGCGGCTATTTTCAAACGTACGTCTACGGCGCGTTTTCTCAAAGTCTGCCCCTGCTCTCTTTGCTTCTCACCATGCTTCTCGGCGGTTTCTTCGCCGCGCTCGCCGGCTTGATTATCGGACTTCCCGCCCTGCGCCTAAAGGGCGATTATCTCGCCATCGTCACGCTCGCGTTCGGCGAAATCGTGAAAGTCGTCTTCCGCAATTTAAAAACGTTCGGCGCGGAAAAAGGCATGGAAACGGTGCGCTATTCTTCTTCGTCGCTGTACATTATCGGCTTTTTCGCCGTCCTTTTTACGCTTGCCGTCATCCGCAATTTTATCAAAAGCAAGCACGGCAGAGCGGTTACCGCCATTCGCGACAACGAAATCGCGGCGCGCGCCATGGGCGTAAACGTAACCTATTATAAGCTCGTCGTGTTCGTGCTTTCCGCGTTCTTCGCGGGCGTTGCCGGCGTTCTCTTTTCCAACGCGAATTATACGATTAAAAGTATCTCGTTCGACTACAATTATTCGATCGACATTCTCGTGATGGTCGTTCTCGGCGGCATGGGCAGCTTAAACGGCACTATGCTTTCCGCCGCGCTCATCACCTTTTTAAACGCGAAACTTTCCACCGTGTTAACGGGCGATCTCGCCGCGCTGCAAAAGCTCGTCTACGCGCTCGTTCTCGTTCTGATCGTCATCTACAACAACGCGCCGAAGCTGAAAACTTTCCGCGAAAAATACAATCTGCGCCGCCTGCGCGAAAAACTTTCCGCCGCGCTGCACAGGCTGATTTTCAAAAAGCACCCCGCCGAAGATCCCGCCGCCGAAAAACCGGACGCCGCCGATTGGAGCAATATTCCCACCAAAGTGCCGATGGACGCGATTTTATCCACCGACTTCACGCCGGACGCGGTAACGGACGAAGACAAACCGGACAAACCCGAAAGAAACGAACCCCACGAAAACGCGGAGGCAAAGCAATGAACGAATATATTCTCGAAACGAAAAATCTCGGCATCTCGTTCGGCGGCTTAAAGGCGGCGGAAAACGTAAATCTGCGCGTAAAAAAAGGCGCGCTGTACGGACTGATCGGTCCGAACGGCGCGGGCAAAACCACCGTTTTCAATATGCTCACGGGTGTTTACAAACCCACCGAAGGCGAATTTTACTTAGACGGCGAAAATTTAACGGGACTTGATCAGGCGGCGATCTGCAAAAAAGGCGTGGCGCGCACCTTTCAGAATATCCGCCTGTTCAACAACATGAGCGTGATCAAAAACGTGCTGATTTCGCTCGCCAACCACCCCGAATACAAGTGCAATCTTTTTCAGAGCGTGTTCCGCACCAAACGCTTCTACGAAACGGAAAAAGCCATGCGCAACGAAGCGAAAGAAATTTTAAACGTTTTCGGACTTCTCGGCGAGCGCAATCTGCTTTCCTGCTCGCTGTCCTACGGCAAGCAGCGGAAACTCGAAATCGCCCGCGCCATCGCCACCCGCCCGAAGCTTTTGCTTCTCGACGAGCCTGCGGCGGGCATGAACCCGCAGGAAACGGAAGAGCTGATGCAAACGATCGAACTCATCCGCGAACGCTTCCGCGCCACCATTCTTTTAATCGAACACGATATGAAACTTGTGAGCGGCATCTGCGAAGAAGTCACGGTGCTTGAATTCGGAAAAACGCTCGCGCAGGGCGAAACGAAAGAAGTGCTTTCGCGCCACGAAGTGGTGAAAGCGTACCTGGGAGAAGATTAAAATGGCATTGCTCGAAGTTGAAAATTTAGAAGTATACTACGGCCTGATCCGCGCGGTGAAAGGCGTTTCGTTCTATGCGGAACGGGGCGAAATCGTGGCTCTCATCGGCGCGAACGGCGCAGGCAAAACCACCGTTCTGCACGCGATCAACGGCTTGCAACCCGCGCGCGGCGGCACGGTGAAATACGACGGGCGCGATTTATTGAAAACGCCCGCGCACAAAATCGTGCGGCTCGGCTTAACGCAAGTGCCGGAAGGTCGGCGGGTGTTTTCCGAACTGTCCGTAAAAGATAATCTGCTGCTCGGCGCGTACTCGCGCAAAGACAAAAAGGAAATTAAAGATACGCTCGGATACGTGTTCGAATTGTTTCCGCGGCTTTCGGAACGCGTTTCGCAAGCGGCAGGCACGCTTTCGGGCGGCGAGCAGCAAATGCTTGCCGTAGGCAGAGCGTTGATGTCCAAGCCGGAAACTTTATTGTTAGACGAGCCGTCCATGGGACTTTCGCCGCTGTACGTAAACGTGATATTCGATACGATTAAGAAGATCAACGAGCAAGGCACAACCATCGTGCTTGTAGAGCAGAACGCGAAAAAGGCGTTATCCATCGCCGCGCGGGCATACGTGCTGGAAACAGGCAAAATCGTGCGCGAAGGCACGGGAAAAGAACTGTTAAACGATCCCGCGATCCGCGCCGCCTACTTAGGGCAGCAGGCGTCGCCTGTTTCGTAACGCACCCGCAGGGTGTTTCATAACGGACTGTTACATTTGCGTTTGAATTGTTTAATTGTTGCCTTTGAAATAGGCTTCCCCTTGGGGGGAAGCTCTGCCACGTAGTGGCGGTGATGAGGGGGGCGGGATATTATTCGCAGCCCATTTTTGATTTTCCGAATATTTTGGTAAAAATTAACGCCCCGTTTCCCCTGCCCGCTCGCAAAGCGGGCAGATTTTTACTCGTTTGTACCAATAATCGGATAATCAGAAATCAAAAGCCGCCTTTTCAGCCTTTCCCGCCCTTCTCTATGTTCCAAAGAACAAATTTTATCATATTCATAAATATAAAAATCCCGATATATATCGTACATAAACTCATCTTTATCGGCAACCAACACCCATTTCGCGTCGGTTTCCCGCAGCCGATCCGCCAACCGTATGAAATCTTTCTCTTTAAACGTTCCGCTCTCGCAGGTGCAGAAATCCCCCTTATAGGGCGGATCTAAAAATATAAAATCGTTTTTTGATAACTTATAATTATCCAGACAACCTTCAACTTCGCAATTATACACCATCGTGTTCTGATAGCGTCTTACGTTTTCAGCCGACTGCATATCGTCGATTTGTTTCGCTATATAGCGATAATTCCATTCGATTCCGCCGTACGGCGCGGTGAATATTCCGTCTCTGTTGAAATGAAATCTTACGGGATTGCAATATTCTCTTAAAAAGTAAAAGAACGCCACGCTTGCGGATTGTTTCAGCGAACATTCGTTGTATTTATCTCTTATGCAATTATACAGCGCGGTCTTTCTCGCCGTCACGCTTCTTTTTTTCGTTAATCTATAAACTTCCCCTTCTTTTACTATGGCGTTCGGCAGCGAAGAATACGCCTCTTTGCGGTATTCGCCAAAATGTTTGAAATCAATTATGCTCGATTCCAATTCCCGATCCGTTTCTACGATTTTCCAAAGCCAATCCAATTCGTATAAAGTTCTGAGAAACTTTTCGTCCTGATCACGTATGCACAAATGAAAAAATGCCCAATCGCCGGAAATATCGTTAATCACATAACTTTTTGCGGGGATATTCCGATACACCGCCGCGCCGCCCGCAAACGGCTCGATATACGTTTCGATATACGCGGGTTTGAATTTATGCACAATACTAAGCTCTTTTTTCTTCCATTCCTGATAGCTCACAAACGACTTCATTTTTCGCAATCCTTTTTTTAATTCAAGATTTTTGCGCTCTTTCGTATAAAAAAAGTGCGCCAACCGAAGTCAACGCACCAAAAACGCAAACTTCGTTAGTCGCCAAACTAGTCAAAATAGCAAAGATTTTACCCATTACTAAAATGCCCGAAATTTGCATTTTTAACAAATTTACGCATTTGAATAATGAGCAAAAAAAGGAATATTATTCCATATCCCTACTTTGGCTATTTTTACTAGTTTGGCAAGAATAAGTATAGCACTTTTTATTAAAAAAATCAAACGTTTTGCGAAAGTTTATAAAACTACGCCCGCCCGATAACAAAAAAAGTGCGCAACAGGAGTTGCGCACCAAAAACGCAAACCCCATTGTTGCTACACAAATAAACAGAAATGAACACACTCCCATTCGGAACTTGCATTTTTAACAAATGACGATAATGAGAGTATGAAGAAAAAAGGATAAAATATCCCTTGTCCGTCCATTTCAAAAATATTTATTTGTGTAGCTTAATCAGTATAACATACTTTAAATTTTTTATCAATCGTTTTTAATAAAAAAATAAAACCCGACCGAAAAAAGTCGAATTTTAATGTAAAAAAGCCCCCCCCCCCGCGGGGGAAGGCACTTATTATTTCCGCAAAGTTTTTAAAAATTCTTTATCTTCCGCCGAAACCCGGTAAGAATCCCGGCACTTCGAAATCGCCTTATTTATCGTAAACGTATTCAGGTGCGGCGCGCCCGTCAGATACGCCAGCGTCTTATCCCGAAAATGCGTAAAACATTCCGCAATCAGCCACGCGTTCGCCATGTTCACGTAGTATTCTTTCTCGCTTTCCAGACTGTCCGCCGCCCGCAAAATTCCGTCTGTGTACTCGGGCAGCGCGCTCATTTTCAATAAAATGATCAGCCCCAGCCGCCGCACGAACGTATGCGCCTTGTCCTGCAAGCATTCCGGGGCAAATCCGAAAAATTTCGGCTTGTTCTCTTTTGTAAACGAAAATTTAATGCAGTCCGTCGCCGCCCACGTATCCGCCCGCCGCGCATACGGCAGCGCATAGCTTTTAAATTCGTCGAAATCTTTGAATTTCCCGATCAGCTTCCCGCGGATCAGCACTTGCGTATGATTTTCCCACAATTCAAGCGACAAAAATTCCCGCGCGTTCCCCTTCCATATTTCCCGCACGATCCGATCGACTTCCGCGCTCGGCACGGCAATCGCGGGCAACGCCGTGTTCACAATCCGCCGTTCCCACGCGCCCTTCTCTTCGCCTTTCGAAAGCGTTAAAAGATACCGCGAAAATTCTTCGCCGTCCGCCTTTTCCCAATGTTCTCTCGTAAGTTGCATGTTTCGTTTCCTGCCTTCGGTTTAGCCGAATAAAAACAAGCTTTTCCATTCGGCCACGCCTATTATACCCTACTTCCTGAAAAAAGTCAAGCATGCGCGCCGCCCGCCGCACGTTTAAAAATTCTTGCCCCGAATTTTCGTTTTCTTGCCGCGATTTTCTTGCCAACCGCCCCGAAAACCGCTATAATATAGGCATACACCCCCAAAAGGACAACGAATATGTTTTTACAATCGCAGGATTTTTTAACCCCTTCGCCGATACGCGGCGTAAAACTTTTCGCCTATTCCCGCGAACGCTACGCAAGCGATTGGAAGAGCTACGAACACGAACATTCCTACGCCGAAATTTTCTACGTGCTTTCGGGCAAAGGCACGTTTCGCACCGCCGCGAAAGACTATCCCCTGCGGCGCGGCACGATCGTGATCAACAACCCCAACGTGATGCATTGCGAATTTTCTTCGGAAGCCGAGCCGCTCGAATACGCGGTGTTTTCCATCGAGAACGCGGCGTTCACCGCTTCTTGCGACGAAACGGAAACGCTATCGCCCCTTTTCGAAACCGCCGAAACTGCCGAAACCGCCGAAGAAACCGCCCCCGCCGGAACGGCTTACGGCGCGGAAACCGCAGCGGAAGCGAACGCGCATTTAAAAAGCTTTGTTTTTTACGATCTGCCGAGCGGCGCGGCGGAAAAAGCGGTGCAAACGATCGAGCGGGAAATCGCCGAAAAACGCCCGTTTTTCGAAGCCGTCTGCGCCAACGCTTTTGCGGGGTTATTATTGTTCGTGCTGCGCGAAACGCGCCTGAACGCCACCGCGCGCGAATCGAACGCCGCGCCGAGCGTATCATCGTATGCGAAAGACTATCTCGACGCGCATTTTTCGGAAGAAATCACGCTCGAACGGCTGGCGAAAGCGTTTTACGTGGGCAAATACCACCTTGCGCACGCGTTCAAAGCCGCGTTCGGGGTATCGCCGATGCGGTATCTCGCCACGGTGCGCTGCAATCGGGCGAAAAAGCTGCTGTTGCGCGGCTCGTATCCGGTGGCGGCGGTGTCGGTATCGGTGGGGTATTCTTCGGTTTCGTACTTTTCGGCGGCGTATAAAAAAGCGTTCGGCGAAACGCCGCAGGAAACGCGCAAGCACGCCCGCCCCGCCGCAAATACCAAAGAGAAATAAAAATTCAGCCTTAAATTGAGCCTTCCCCATGGGGGGGCGGGCATTGCCCGTTTCGTAACGCACCCACAGGGTGTTTCGTAACGGACCGTCGCAATTCGTTTGAATTTTTACTTTCAGCCTTTGATATAGCCTTCCCCTTGGGGGAAAGGTGGCAAGGCATAGCCTTGACGGATGAGGGGCAGTTCCATTTCCGAAAAAAGTCTTATCTTTACCCCCGAAAAACGTTTGCAAAAATTCCGAAAACGTGCTAAAATATCTGCAAGTGAGTAGCTTAATCGGCGTAAGTCCAACTTTTCCCGGACTTACGCCGAATTTTTTTTATTTTTTCGGAGGTATACAAAAACTCAATGCAACAAACGCTGAAACAAACGCCGCAACAAACCCCGCGCATACAAACCGCGCCGCAACAACAACCGCAAAACCGCATGGGCATGCAAAAGATCCCCGCGCTTCTCGTTTCAATGGGTCTGCCGATGATTTTGTCGATGGTATTGCAAGCCCTGTACAACGTGGTAGACACCATGTTCGTCATCAACATGGGCGCGGACGGCGCGCTCGGCAACATTGCCCTTTCCGCCGCGTTTCCCGTGCAGATTTTAATGATCGCCATCGGCGTAGGCACGGGCGTAGGCATCAACGCGATGCTTTCGCAAAATCTCGGCGCGGGCGAAAAGCTCACGGTAAACCGCACGGCGGGCAACGGCTTATTCTTAGCCGCCGTATTCTACGCCGTTTT
>CALARO010000041.1 GCA_937888935.1 uncultured Clostridia bacterium | reverse complement strand
TTCTCGAACCGAAAGAAGGAAATTACGATTTTTCTTTTCTCGATGAAATACTCGGAAATCTCGGAAAAATCGGAGCGAAAGTCAACCTTGCCACGCCGAGCGCGGCAATGCCGTACTGGCTTTGCGCAAAATCTCCCGAAGTAATGAAGGTGAATGCGGACGGGGTGCGGAAAAAATTCGGGGGCAGGCAGAATTTCTGCCCGACTTCGCCGATATATCGCGAAAAGGTGCGCGAAATCAACGAAAAACTTTCCGCGCGGTACGGTCAGAACGAAAACGTTTTATTGTGGCATATCTCGAACGAATACTACGGCGAGCCGTGCTATTGCGAGCTTTGCAAGGCGAAATTCCGCGAGTTTTTAAAACAAAAATACGGCACGATCGAGCGGCTCAATCACGAATACTGGACGGCGTTCTGGAGTCATACGTATTCGTCGTTTGAAGAAATCGAGCCGAACGGCATAGCGGGACTTGCGCTGGACTGGCGGCGGTTTACAAGCGAAAACTATCGCGATTTTATGCGGGAAGAGATTGCGGCGGTGCGGAAATATTCCGCGAAAAAAGTTACTACGAATATGCTTCCCGGCATTTACGAGCTTGATTATTATCGTTACGCAGGTGATCTCGACGTGATTTCGTTTGATAATTACCCCGCGTGGCATTCGCCGAGACATTTGCACGAAGCGGCTGCTTCGGCGTTCTGGCACGATTTTTTCAGGTCTTTGAAAAACGCGCCGTATCTTTTGATGGAAAGTTCGCCCGGGCTTGAAAACTGGAAGCAATACAACAAGCTGAAAGAGAGCGGAATGGATAAACTCGCCTCGATGCAGGCGGTGGCGCACGGCAGCGACGGGGTGTTGTATTTTCAATGGCGCAAATCGCGCGGCGACGCGGAAAAATTCCACGGCGCGGTAGTGGATCACGAAGGCAGCGAAAACACGCGGATTTTCAAAGCGGTGCAGGAAACGGGCGAAACGCTTGAAAAAATCGCCGAGATCGCGGGGACGGGCGCAAAGCGCGCGGAAGTTGCGATCTTGTTCGATTGGGAAAATATGTGGGCGTTTGAAAAAAGTCAGTTTGCGGGGCGGAAGAATTATCGCGGCGACGTGATCGAAGCGTATAAATTTTTCTGGAACAACGCTATCCCGTGCGACGTGAAAAACCCGCGCGACGATTTATCGGGGTATAAGCTTGTGATTGCCGTCGATTTGTATATGGCGGATAAGATACACCCGACAAAAGCGGGGTATCTCGAAATATGGACTCCGTTTATGGAGCAGGAAATCTTTGCAGTTATGAGCGCGAAAGAGGTGAAAAAATGAAAGCCGTAAAGCTTAAAACAGAATATCTCAAAAATCCGTTGGGGATAGATATAAAGAACCCGCGCTTTATGTGGAACTGCGAGGGTGGGAAGGCGCAGAGCGCATACAGGATAGTCGCCTCCGACACGCGCGGCAATATTCTATGGGACAGTGGCAGGGTCGAATCTCCGCAGATGGCGTTTATTCCATATCCGCTTGACAATCCGTCGCGCCTGAGAGTGAACTGGAAAGTGAAACTCTGGGACGAAAACGGACTTGAGGGCGATTGGAGCGAGCCGGCATTCTTCGAGATCGGGCTCAGAAACGCATCAGATTGGAGCGCGAAGTGGATAACCGGAAATTATAATATAAATAAAAAACAGCGTTACCCGGTCGACTGCTTCAAAAAAGAGTTCGAGTGCAAAAAGCCGATTCTTTCTGCGCGGCTCTATATGACCGCCTGCGGACTCTATTCAGCCGAGATCAACGGCGTTGATT
>CALARO010000040.1 GCA_937888935.1 uncultured Clostridia bacterium | reverse complement strand
TTTATTTTAACTTTTTTCCTTTTTTCATACCCCAACATTTGACTTTGAGCCAAAAGAAAAACTCGGCAATTTTGCCGAGTTGGGAATTATATTTTTGACTTTGGTATAAGCCTTCCCCTGCAGGGGAAGGCTTAATTAATGCGCGCGATTAAGAAATCACGATTACTTGCGCGTAACGCAGCACTTTATCGCCTTTTTTATAGCCTTTCAGGTATACCTGCTTCACCGTGCCGCTCTCTTCGCCGTTTTCGGCGGGGACTGCCATGATCGCTTCCGCTTCGTCTGCGGAAAACGGCTTGCCCGTAGGGTCGATCTCTTCGATCCCTTCGTCCGCAAGTATCTTTTCAAAGCTTTTCAGCACCATTTCCAAGCCTTTTTTCGTCTGCTCGTCCGCGCACGAAGTAAGCGCGCGCGCAAGGTTGTCCCCCACGGGGAAAAGCTTTGCAACCACGTCGTTTCTGCCGTCCGCATAGCGCGACGCCGATTGTTTTTCCATGCGCCGACGATAATTTTCGTATTCGGCGGTAACGGCGTACCACTTGCGCTTATTCTCTTCCGCTTCCTTTTTCAGCTCGTCGATTTCGGCAAAAAGTTTCTTCTTCTTTTCGCATTTCTCGCCTTTTTCGTTCTTCATAGCTTCGTCTTTCACGTCTTCGTTTTTTATATCTGCGTTCGCGCAGTTTTCTTGCTTTTCGCATTTTCCGTTCGCCTGCTTCTCGCCGCAGCACGATTTTTCTTCGCCCTGCGCGTTTTCGCAAACGAGTTCTTCTTCGTTTTCTTGCTTTGCGCGGTTCTCGCCGCAATTTTTATCGCAGCAACCGCAGGCTTTTTTTTCTTGTTTGATTTCTTCCGACATAGTTTCTCCGCCTTTTTCGCCGAAAACTTCGGCAAATTATAATGTATTATACTATTTATAATGCATTTTGCCGAAAATTAAACGCAAAACGCCGTTTAAAATTCAAGGTGAATAAACCCGTCGCGCGAAGAACGGCGATAAAAAATCGCTTTTCTGCCAATCACCGCCACGGGAATCGCGCCCAGAAGATCGGCTACGTTTTCGGCAAGATTCAGCGCGTCGTCGTCCGCCGTTTCGAGAATGTTTACTTTGATCAGCTCGCGCGCTTCGAGCGCGTTTGAAAGCGTTTTTAAAAGATTATCGGTGACGCCGCCCTTGCCGATCTGCGCGATCGGCGAAATCGTGGAAGCCATCGACTTCATTTTGCTTCTTTGTTTACTTGTAATGGTTTCTCTTGTAATCATAGTTGTTGTTATTCCTTTGTTTGTTGAAAAAAGTTGCCGCCCCTTGATTGAAAATTTTTCGATAAAAAATTTTTTAAACGAATAAGCTACTGCCCCTCATCAGGCTGTTTCACAGCCAGCTTCCCCCCGGGGGGAAGCCTATAAATATTGCCTTATTTAAAAAGCGCAATAACCGAACGCGGCTCAAAACCGAGCAGTTCGCGAAGCGCGAGTACGGGCGCAACCACGCGCGCCGAGCATTCGGAGAATAGTGCAGATTGCGAGATTTATCGAGTACGACCGCCGCGATTTTACAAATCGTAAATGAGCAAGGGCGCACGCAGATGAAGCCGCAAGATGCGCTATTCTCCGAATGCGTATTTATTCGACGAAATCAAATTCGACGTCGCCGATAGAAACGGTATCCCCTTCCTTACACCCCGCCGCTTTCAATGCGGAAATCACGCCGCGAAGCCGAAGCACCTTTTGGAAATACTGCATAGAATCGGGGTTGTTCAGCACCACGTTGCGGCAAAGCATATCTATCAGTCCACCGATCACCACGTATGCGCCGTTTTCGTCGCGCACGATTTCGTAGGTCAGCTCGCCGCCCGAAGCGTATTCGAAATCTTCTTCCACAGGCACAGGCTGCACGGGCGGCAACGTTTTCAAAATCTCGAAAATGCCCGAAATCAACGCTTCCGTGCCTTCGCCCGATACCGCCGTGATCGGATAAATTTTGTACTTTCTGCCGAATTTTTTCTTAAACGCCGCAAGGTTTTCTTTCGCGCCCGCAACGTCGCACTTGTTGCACGCCACCACCTGCGGCAACTTTGCAAGCTTCTCGCTGTACTCTTTGAGTTCCGCGTTGATCTGCCTGAAATCTTCGATGGGATCGCGCCCTTCGCACCCCGATATATCCACCACGTGGCAAAGCATGCGCGTGCGCTCGATATGCTTCAAAAAGTCATGCCCGAGTCCCGCGCCCTGCGCCGCGCCTTCGATCAGTCCCGGAATGTCCGCTGCCACAAACGTATCGTCGTAGTAGCGCACCACGCCGAGATTGGGCGAAAGCGTAGTGAAATGATAGTTCGCGATTTTCGGCTTCGCCGCCGAAATTTTGGAAAGCAACGTGCTTTTGCCCACGTTCGGGAAGCCGACAAGCCCTACGTCCGCAATGACTTTCATTTCTAAAATCACGGTGTGCGGAAAGGCGCGCTCGCCCTTTTGCGCGAAGTTGGGGGCGTGCCGCCGCGCCGTGGTGAAGCGAACGTTGCCCTTGCCGCCGTTGCCGCCGCGGGCGATTAAAATTTTTTCGCCGTCCGAAAACACGTCGCAAACCACCTTGCCCGTTTCGCCGTCTTTCACGAGCGTGCCGAGCGGAACGGCAATTTCCACGTCTGCGCCGCCCTTGCCGCTGCAACGGTTTGTGCCGCCGCGCTCGCCGTTGCCCGCTTCGAATTTCGATTTGAAACGGAACGAGAAAAGGTCGGTCATATCCTTGTCGCCCACGAAATAAATATCGCCGCCCTTGCCGCCGTCGCCGCCGTCCGGGCCGCACGCGGGTTTACCTTTGAAGGCTTTGAACGAGTTCATACCGTCGCCGCCGTCGCCCGCTTTGATTGTGATTTTCACCTTATCGGTGAACATACCGGTTGCCATAAAAATTCTCCGTGATTTTCAGCCAAATATAAAATAATTCGGGTGGTTTCGTTCGCCGCGATTTTTTCGCGCCCGAACATTCGACCCGAATTTATTATACCCGTTTTCCGCAAGAAAAGCAAGTAAAAATCATAATGCTACGCATTAAATTTATTTTAATCAACCGCAGCCACGCTTAAAGCAGCGGGAAAAGTACGTAAAATTCGCAGCCTTTGCCTGCTTCCGATCGCACGCCGTAGCGGAATTCATGCTTTTCAAGCACCGTTTTCACAATCGAAAGTCCTAATCCCGAGCCTTTTACGGGGCGTTTGTGCGCTTCTTTCGAGCGGTAGTATCTGTTCCAGATGTCGTGCAGTTCTTCGGGATTCACCCCCGCGCCCGTGTCTTTCACCGAAAGCAGAATTTCGCCGTTTTCGCGCCGGAGCGTTACGATCACGCGCTTGTCTTCGCCTGTGTAATTCACCGCGTTGCCTACAAGATTATAAATCACCTGACCGATCTTCACGCGATCCGCTTCGGTGTACAGGCCGCGCTCGATGTGCGTTTCGAATTTGTACCCCTGCGTTTCCGCAAGATACCCGAATTTTTCAAGCACCTGCGCCGTGAACGCCGATAAATCGAACGCTTCCTTTTTGACCGCGTTTACGCCGGACGAAATTTTCGATAAATCGAGTACGTCCGTCACCAATTCCGTCAGCCGGTCGGCTTCGTCGATGATCACCTGCGCGTGCTTTTCCCGCTTCACGGGATCGTTCCCCGAAATTTCCTGAATCATCGCGGCATACGCCTTGATCATCGTGAGCGGCGTTTTGAAATCGTGCGATACGTTCGCGATCAGCTCTTTTTGCATCGCGTCCGCTTTGAAAAGCTCGTCGCGCGCGTAATTCAGCGTGTCCGCGAGCGCGTCCGTTTCCGCCCCGTACGAAGATTTTCCGCGGAAATCCACCGAGAAATCGCCCGCAGCCAACCGCTTCGTTTTTTCCGTCATTTCCAAAAGCGGCTTCACGAGAAAGCCCGATACCGTGGCGGAAATGACAAACGCAAGCACCAGCACAAACGCCGCGATCAGCACCATTCTGCCGTTCATCTGCCGGATCAGCTGCTTGTTTACGTCTAACTTGCGGCTCACGAACAGATACCCTTCGCCCGTTTCGCACACGTATACGCCTTCCGAGTCCGTTTTCACGCTGCCGTTCGTCGCTTCTTCTTTTTTCAGCCGCGCGATCAGCTCTTTCGCCGCTTCCCGCGCTTTATCGCCGATAATCTCGCCGCCCGTGACGGGGTAAATCACTTCGGCGTTCTCGTTTAACAGCGCGGCGCACACGTTGTGTTCCATGGAAATCGAGCGGAAGAAATGGCTGTAATCCGCGCTTTCGCCAAGCTTATCCACACGCACTTTGTATGCGGTGTATTCCCGCCGCACCGTTTCGCCTTCGGCAAACGTTTCTTCCATTGCCGAGCTTTCGTAAGACTGCTGCAAAGATACGCTCTGCGAGATGGAAAACATTAAAACGATCAATAAGGAAAAAGCCGTGAACACCGCCCACAGCACGAAATAAATACTCGTTTTTTCCTTGCCCTTTTTACGGGGCTTTTTCGGCGTTTTTTCCGCCTGTTCCGCTTCCGTTTCCGCCATATCCCGCTACCCGTGCGCCGCTTTTTTCAAAGCCTTATAAGCCGCCGAAAATTCCTTTCGGTTTTACCCCTTACGCTGCAAACGTTTTGCTTACTTTACGCTTCAAACGTTTCGGGCGCTTCGAATTTATAGCCGAGTCCGCGCAACGTAACGATAAATTTACGGTATTGTTTCAGATTTCCGCGCAGCATTTTCACGTGCGTATCCACCGTGCGATCGTCGCCGTAGAAGTCGAAACCCCACACGTCGTACAAAAGTTTCTCGCGCGTTAACGCCAACCCCTGATTGCGCACGAAGTAGAACAAAAGCTCGTATTCTTTGGGCGTAAGCACGGCTTTTTCGCCGTCTACGTACACGTTTCTGCCCGCCATGTCGATTTCCAAACCTTCAAATCTGATCACGCGGCTTTCGTCCTGCTTCTGCTTCGCCGCCTTGCGCTTCGTAACGGCGTTGATACGCGCCATCACTTCTTTCGGCGAGAACGGCTTCGTTACGTAATCGTCTACGCCGATCTCGAAAGCGAAAAGCTTATCGTATTCTTCGCCGCGCGCGGAAAGCATAATCACCGGCACGTCCTTTTCTTTGCGGATCTCTTTCACCGCCGAAAACCCGTCTAACCGCGGCATCATCACGTCCATTAAAACCAGATCGTAATCGTTTTCGCGGCACATTTTCACCGCTTCCATGCCGTCTGCGGCTTCGTCCGCCTGATTTCCCTCAAATTCAATGTATTCGCGCAGCACCCCGCGGATCATTTCTTCGTCGTCTACTATCAGAATCTTCATTCGTTTACCCTCCGAGCGTTGTGTTTTTTCGCCGAAACCGACCCTGTGGCAATTTCAACAACTTAATTATAAACACATTTATCGCAAAAAGTAACACATTGCGGTGAAATTTTAATGAAATTTTCCCTTTTTTAACGTTTTTTGCCGTTTTGTGCAAATTTTTCCGTTAATTTCGCGTTATAATCTCACCCCCGCGAAGCCGCGCTTGCCGCCCGTGGAAACGCTTTTTAATACGCCCGTTTCGGGCAGCTCGATTTCGCGCTTGTTCCCGAAAAACGGCTCGCTTAAAAGATCGGTTAAAAACCGCCGCCCGTCGATCAGCCGCTCGCAGAAAAGGTAGTAGGCGAGCGAGCCGGGAATAGCGTTGATTTCGCCGAGAAACACGCCGCGATCGCTTACGAGAAAGTCCGCGCGGATCACCCCGGGCGTTTCGAAACGGCGATAAATTTCGCGCGTGTACGCCTTGATTTTTTTCGCGATTTCCGCGTTCAACGCGCCGCTACCCCCGTCGTTTTGCTTTTCCTGCATGTATTTTTCTTTAAACCCGTACACGCCGCCCGAAAACGCCGTTTCCGGCTCGGAAACAACGATTTCGCCCTTTTTTAAATACGCCGCGCAGTTTACGTCGCGCTTGTCTTCGAGAAACGGCTCGAAAATCAGCTTTTCGCCGTAGCGGAAGGCTTCTTCCGCCGCGTTTTTGAGCGCGTTTTTTTCGCGGATGACCGCAATGCCGATAGACGAGCCGGAACAGGCGGGTTTTACGATGAGCGGAAAACCGAGCGATTCGGCTTCGGCAAGGGCGGCTTCGCCGCGGCGCACGTAGGTATTGCGATCCACGGCGGCGCAGGGCAGCACAGGCACGCCGACGGAACGCATAAAAAGCTTTGTAAGTTCTTTATCCATGGCGATAGCGCACGCGGCAACGGACGGGGAAGCCGAAGGGACGCC